>NZ_CAUTUT010000023.1:0-32720 GCF_963541955.1 Hoylesella pleuritidis
TGAGCCGAAAAGCAAATTTGTCGAAGGGTTTGGAACGAATGATGGCAGGGGCAACAATGCTTCGCTCGGGTAGAGTGCTATCCTTCGTGATTTGAAGGACAGTCTCTGCCTTGTTGTTAAGTTCGGTGCCGATATGTCCTCGTGCGTTGTCGTCGCCTTTATTGAGGTGAAGCACGGTCTGAATGTGAATATTCTGCTCGCTCGTCCACTGCATCAAGTCGCCCACGAGTTTGGTCGCCTCCGTGGAGTTGTTGATATCAAGCATCAAATCACGAATACCATCGATGACCACTAAACCCACGTTAGGCGTGTTGTAAATGCCATAACGGATGATTTCTCTACGCTCGTTTGGGTCGGCAATGGCTCTGAGGTGGCTGAATTTCAGATGCTCAGGCTCTTTGTCTATAGGTTGTCCTGCCAATCGCAGAATGCGTTGCATCACCAATTGGCAATGATAAGGGCTTTGTTCCGTGTCGAAGTAGAGGATATTTCTTTTCGATTCGGGAAACGAAGCCTTATATTCCAGCACTTGCCCATTAACAAGGGCTGCTGCAACGATGGCACTCACATTGAAAGTTTTCTTTGCTTTTGCCTTGCCTGTCGATACACTGAAATTACCTAACGTGCCGATGATGGCTTCGCCTGCTTGCAACACAACGGGCGGAAACGAGAACTCATCCGTAACATGGATAAGCGAGGCTTTCCAAATGTTTTCATAATCGGTCGTGTTCATCCTCGTCCTCCCGTCTTTCGTCCTGCCAATTCCAGCGCAAGGTCGGCATCCACAATAATTTTGCGACCCACTTGTGTAATGGCACGATTGATTTTTCCACTCTGTTTGATGCGATTAGCTGTGGGCAGGCTGCATCCAAAGAGGCGTGCGATGCCAGCCAAGCCGTACACATATCGTCTTTCTTCTTTGGAGGAGGAAACCTTTGTTTCCTCTCCACCTATGGACATATTGCCGTGCTGTGCAAGGAAAAGCAACTCTTCACCGGTCATCTGCCAAACAGGTTTGCCCAATAATTCATTTATAGTCATAATTCGATTGTTTTGAAATGAATAACTCGCCCTTGCGCATAGGGCATTTAGTCAGGTCTGACGATGCAAAAGTAGACGGCTTTTGGTGTTATTCCAAGAGGCAGGGATATAGCGGGAAGTATAGGGAGATGCAAGGAAATCAAAGACTGTCAAAATGCTCAACATGCATTCAAAAAGTGAATAGTTTCGGGCAAAAGCACGTTGTTCTTTAATCATCATTGATTGTTTAAGAGATTACTTTTGGTGTCCTCTCACTGGAAAAATTATTTCCTGTAGCGTGAAAGTTCCGTTTTTCTTCGTTTTATTCATTATAAGTTCATAACTTTGTAATCAATGTCAGGATAAACTATCATCCAATGGGACAGAAAAAAGAGCATAGCAACCTTATCAAAGAGCACCTGAAGAAGCGAGGCATCACCCAAACGTGGCTTGCCAAAGAGTTGGGCATGATTTTAGCATCACAAATGCCTATGTCTGCAATCGCAAGCAACCCAACCTCACCACCATCTTCAAAGTGGCAGACTTGCTTAAAATTTCACCCAAAGAATTAGTAAAATAAGATGGCAAGAAAAGTAAAAACTCTCATAAATCAAGAAGGTATAGATAGACGAGAGGTTGGATATTATTCAACTCCTCATTTTGTTGCCGAATATTTAACCAATGAAATGTTAAGCATAAATCCGTATGGATTAAATGTGCTTGACCCAGCCACTGGAAAAGAGGAACTGTTAAAGTATTTCTATAATAAAAAAAAGAATATTGATTCATTCGACATAATAGATTATGGCGAACATCAGTATTCTAACTTCACGTGTAAAGACTTTCTTGAGTTTTATATTGGGAGATTACAAAGCCTTCCTATGCAATGTAAAGAGTATGATTACATTATAGCTAATCCACCTTATAACTGCCACGAAGTTTCCTATATTAAGGATAATAAAAGGAAGTTATCATTGGCATTTCCAGTAGGTGCTTATAATATGTACTCAATGTTTTTGTCGGCTATGATAAGTATAGCAAAGGAAGGCTGTCTTATAGGAATTATAATATCAGACTCTTTCTTGACAGCTACCCTCCATGCAAAACTTAGAGAGCAAATTTTCACAGAATGTTCTATTCATCAGTTACTTCTTTGCCCCAATAATTTATTTTGGTCACAAGGGGCAGATGTTAGAACGTGTTTACTAATCTTGCAAAAAGGACGCAGATATCAAGGGTATGTAAAAATTATGAATCGTCCTAATTGTGTTGAGGAGTTTAAAGAGCGATTGAATAACCATCAGTTCAAAACATGTGCACTTGATGACATCAGGTTAGGAAAGGAACTTAAACTTAATCAATTTATTATAGATTTAGAACCAGATATTATTAATTTATTGAAATATAACATACCTTTGGGTAAGCAATACAAATGTGTTACTTGCATATCTACAGGAAATGATGAAAAGTATCTATCAAAAGAGATTAAAGAAGGGTTTAACGTACCATTTTATAAAAACCCCGCAAAACGAAAGTTTAAATCAAAACCAGATGCTTATATAATTGATGATTATATGGAGGAATCGCTCAAAGCAAAAGACTTTATGGTTCGAAATAAAATCTTTTTAAGAGATGAGGGAATAGCATGTTCATCTATGGGATTACCATTTAGTGCTGTGTACAAACCCAAAAACGCAGTATCTGGAGTCAATGCTACCATTTTCCCAGGAAAAGAAAATATTTATTGGCTAATTTCATATTTAAACAGTAGTTTAGTTACATACTTTGTTAGAGGAGTACTAATACGTTCAAATATGGTTACTTCTGGATATGTATCAAGGATTCCGATGATTGAGTTTTCAGAAAATGAGAAGCACACATTGGAAGAAGTTGCAAAAAATGTTATATCAGGTACTTTATTAGAAGAACGGGCTATTCAGATTATTGATATTATTGTTTTCAATTCATCGGGAATATCTGAACAAAGTAAATCAAAGGTAAAGGATTTTGTTAAAAATTTAGGGAAGGTCGTTTGACCGTCCCTTTTTATTTCTTTTTTTCTTTTTGCCTTCTGCAACTTGTATTTCTTTCTTTAATTCTTCTATGAAAGTCGCATTCGTTCTTTTTTTAGCTTTATTTAAGTCCTTTGCATATGAGGATTGAAGATTTCCATTATTACTTGGGTTTACATAAAGATCTGGAATCCAAGCTATAGGCATAACTACAGCTTTAGTAAGTTCAATACTCATATCCTTGTTAAATTTAATGAGAAAGGTAGCTATCATAAAAATATGATTAGGATCTTCGTTGTAGAAGTTAATCAAGCCCTCAGCTTTCGAGATATCATCCTTTGTTCTTTTTCCACCTAGAACAGCAGACTTAATGTTAATATACAAAGGGCTGTGACCATCAAATTCACATTTCATATCATATACAGAAACCTCAGAATCAGAAGCTGTTACTTTTGAGATTCCAAATTCATTATGGTGAACCTCAAGATTCTGTGTAATAAGTTCCTCTATGATTCTCCAAACGGTACGACCTTTTGCTGCTTTTCTCCAACCAAATGGAAACTGCTCAAGTTTGCCAATACTTACTTTGCCAACTTTTTGGATAAGTTTTGTCAAGCTTTCCTCAAGACTTTTACGAAGAGACTCGACCTCCTTTAATTCATTTGCTGCCATTATAAATTCTATAGACATAAACACGCCCTCTCTTCCTTAGGAAAGAGGGCGTGGAGAGGATTATTGGTATCAAGGCCTAGCACAGCCCACTTTAGGCAACAATCTTTATATCCACACCCTCTAAGAGGCGTGAATATCCGAGATTTGGCCGACCTAAAGATATTTTGAGATGCTAGTTCAGATACTTCAGTCGAGTCAAGGATATTTATACTTAATATACCTTTTTATTATATTTATTTAGAAATCAATACTAATACTACATGCTAAACACAATGCAATTTGTATTGCAAAGGTAGTGCTTTTTTTATTATTACGTCAAAATATAAAGTGGAAAGTATCGTTCTATCGAAAAGTTTTGATATATCTTATAACTATTATCCCCCTCAAAACACAATAGCAGAATTGTCATATTGCTTCTATATAGTTTGGAATCTTACGATATATCTTTTCGAAACATTTATTCTGGGTGTAATAAAGGGTGTAAATCACATAACTCGTTGATTTACACCCTTGTTTGCGGAGAGAGAGGGATTCGAACCCCCGGTGCCTCTCAGCACGACGGTTTTCAAGACCGTTGTAATCGACCACTCTACCATCTCTCCAAAAGATAAAAATAGCTTCAAATCTAAATTTAAGTGCAAAGTTAATGCATTCTTATGAAGTTCGCAAATTTTTCACAGACTTTTATTTATAAACTCGTAGAATTACCCCTTAAAATCAAACCAGTAAATATAAATTTAATAAATCAAACCAAAAGAATAATCCTTAATGCTATTCATAAAAGACCGTTCCAGAGTAATTACTGAAACGGCCACCTCCACATAATTTGAATATCAATTTATCCAAAATTATCAAACATAATACTCTCAGGATCTACACCGAGACAATCTAACATCTGTTGTACAGCCTTACTCATAGGACCAGGACCACACATATAGTATTCGATGTCTTCGGGTGCCTCGTGATCTTTCAGATAGGTTTCATACATTACTTGGTGTACAAATCCGACAGTATAAGGCTCGTGTACTTTGTCCGCTTCAGGGTCGGGACGATCAAGTGCGAGGTGAAAATGAAAATTAGGGTACTCTTTTTCCAAAGCACGAAAATCTTCAATAAAGAAAGCTTCACTGAGCGACCGAGCGCCATAAAAATAGTGCATCTCACGGTCGCGCGTGTGCAGAGTTCTCAGCATATGCATAATTTGTGCACGTAGAGGAGCCATTCCGGCACCTCCTCCCACCCAAATCATTTCCTTTTTGGAATTGAATATAGGATGAAAATCACCGTATGGACCACTCATACGTACCTTATCTCCAGGCTTGCGCGAGAAAATATACGACGACGCGATACCCGTAGGTACATCTTGGAAACCAACTTCAGGACGCGGTTTGAAAGGTGTGGTAGCGATACGCACAGTGAGTGTGATTCGATCGCCTTCGGCCGGGTAGTTAGCCATTGAATAGGCGCGAACTGTTGGCTCAGCATTATGCGCCTTCAAAGAGAAGATATTGAACTTCTCCCACACCGGAAGATAGGTTGAACCTATATCGTTTTTATCGAAATCTTTATCGTAATCAATGCAATCGTAAGCAGGAATCGCGATCTGGGCGTACGAACCAGGAATAAAGTCCATATGCTCTCCAGGTGGCAATTCTACGATAAACTCTTTGATAAACGAGCTTACATTTTTATTCGATATCACCGTGCACTCCCACTCTTTGACGCCCAGCACACTCTCGGGTACTTTGATCTGGAAATCGCCCTTCACCTTGCATTGGCACCCCAGTCGCCAGTGATCTTTGATTTGTTTCCGAGTGAAATGCGACCGCTCCGAGTCGAGAATCTCTCCGCCACCTTCCAATACCTGCACTTTGCATTGCCCACAACTGGCTTTGCCGCCGCACGCCGAAGGAAGAAAGATTCCATTCTCGTTCAGCGTGGCCATCAGATTATTTCCTTGCCCAACGATTAGTTCTTTGTCACCGTTGATCGTGATCGTCACTTTTCCACTCGGCGAAAGATATTTTTTTGCTACAAGCAGCAAAATAACCAACAAAAGGATAGTAATTAAAAAGACACCAATACTTATTAATATAAATTGTCCCATAGTTTTCTATAATTTAAGTCCTGAGAAACACATCATTGCCATTGCCATCAGTCCTACGGTGATAAACGTTATTCCTAATCCCTGCAAGGGTTTGGGCACGTCACCATATTGCATTTTCTCGCGAATGGCTCCCATTGAGACAATAGCGATCGTCCATCCGATTCCACTTCCGATAGCATAAGCAATGCTGTCCCAAATGTTTCCGATATATTGCGTGTTACTCGGATCGAGATTGATACGCTGCTGCATAAACAACGATGCCCCCATAATCGCACAATTCACAGCTATCAAGGGCAGAAAGATTCCCAGTGCAGCATATAATGAGGGCGAATATTTCTCAACAATCATTTCTACGAGTTGTACGATGCCGGCTATCACAGCAATAAACAAGATAAAGCTAAGGTACGACAGATCCACACCTTCAATCAAACAATCGGGTCCGAGAACGCACGTTTGCAAGAGATAATCTACCGGTACAGTAACCAACAGCACGAAAGTAACGGCCAATCCCAGGCCTAATGATGTTTTCACATTCTTAGAAACGGCAAGAAACGAACACATACCGAGAAAGAACGCAAAAATCATATTGTCGACGAAAATCGACCGGAAAAAGAGATTTATAATGTGTTCCATAACTTATTTTTCCTTATAAAAGTAAGCACGATGCACCCAAATAACACATCCCAAAAGGATTAATGCCATCGCAGGCATCGTCATCATCCCATTATTTATATATCCTGCATCATAAGCCGATTGCGGAATGATAGTGAATCCGAGTAATGTTCCACGTCCGAAAAGCTCGCGAATAAAACCCACAATAACCAAAATCACCGCGTAACTAAGTCCGTTACCAAGCCCATCGAGGAAACTTGGCCAAGGTTTGTTCATCATAGCAAAGGCTTCGAGACGTCCCATCAAAATACAATTAGTAATAATCAAGCCCACATACACCGACAACTGCATACTCACATCATAGGCAAAAGCTTTCAACACTTGGCTTACAATAGTAACCAATGCAGCCACGACAACTAATTGAACGATGATTCGGATTCGGTTAGGAATGGTATTCCGGATAGCAGATATAATGACATTAGAAAATGCTGTGATGATAGTCACGGCGAGTCCCATCACGATTGCCGGCTTCAACTGCGAAGTCACGGCCAAAGCGCTGCAAATACCGAGTACTTGAACCATAATCGGGTTATCCAAATTCAGCGGATTCACAAACACCTCTTTATTTTGTTTTGAAAATAGAGCCATTTCTTTTTAATATCTAAATGTTCACATTCTATTTGTCAGATAGAAACTTAACATACTGTCCGAGACAGTCGTGCAGCATATCACTCACACCGTTCGAAGTCAGCGTAGCACCTGTTACCGCATCCACTTGTGTAGAAGGATCTTTCAAATCACTGAGTTTTTTCACTGACAAGGCTACATTTTCCACACTGTTTCTGGCAAAAAGATGCCTACCTCTGAACTTTGCTTGCCACTGTGCATTATCTTTAATTTCGGCACCTAAACCTGCCGTTTCACCTTCGTGATTGAAATACGCACCGTAAACCGTAGCTTTGTCAGCATTAATGGCAATGTAGCCGCTGATCGGTCCCCACAATCCCATACCATAAACAGGGATAACATACTTTTCTTCTCCATTCACTTTACAAATGTAGAGCGCCAATTTACCGGCCTTGAAATCTGCACTTTTTAGAGCAAAGCCATCTTTTTCGCCTCCCATCGAGCCCGACTCGATGATTTTTCCTTGTGCATTGATCACTTCATCGGCCACGATCACCTCCTTATATTTAGCTGATACCTGCTCGTCACTCAATCCGCGAATATTCAAAGAATACAGTATCTGCTTTTTTTTATCCAATGCCACATTCGCATCTTGAGCTGATTTCAACGTCTGAGAGACAAAGGCAAGTAGGAAAGAGACAATCACCACGATGATCGCCGAATAAATAAGGGTGTATAAGTTGGAATTAGTATCCCATCGTTTCTTCATTTCTTCTGCCATAACTTTATCTCTCATTAGAAATTAAACGTTTCATTCGCTTTCCGATATTGCGCTGAACCACACAGTGATCGATCAGCGGTGCGAACATATTCATCAGCAAAATAGCCAACATCATACCCTCAGGATACCCAGGGTTCATCACTCTTATAACAATGGCCATCGCTCCAATGAGCAGTCCATAGACATATTTTCCGCTTTCAGTACGGGCCGATGTCACCGGATCTGTGGCCATAAAGACAGCACCAAAAGCAAATCCGCCCAATACCAGATGCTCATACCAAGGGATGGGTGTCGACCCCAAAGCCGAAAAAAGAGCAGCTATCAGACCTCCACCGACAAAAACACTCGTCATCGTTTTCCACGAAGCAATGCCTGTCCAGAGTAAAATCACGGCACCGATAGTAATAGCGATGACACTTGTTTCGCCGATAGATCCCGGGATAAAACCCGTAATCATATCGCAAAGTGTATAAGGTACGCCACTGCCTTGGGCAATCTCACCTAACGGTGTGGCACAAGTCATTGCATCAGGAAGTGTATTTCCTAATCCGAAGATGGTATCCTTAGCCACCCAAACGGCATCGCCACTCATCTTAGAAGGATAAGAGAAAAAGAGAAATGCACGTGTGATGAGGGCCACATTGAAAATATTCATACCCGTTCCGCCGAAAATCTCTTTGGCAAAAACCACAGCAAAGGCACAAGCAATGGCCAAAATCCACAGCGGACAATTAACAGGCACGATCATCGGGATGATGATTCCCGACACCAAATAGCCCTCTTGGATCTCTTCTCCTTTCCATTGTGCCCACGCAAACTCAATACCTAATCCCACGATATAGCTTACCAGGATTTTAGGTAACACGGCCAGAAATCCGAAAAAGAACAAATCAAGGAAAGAGGCATCGGCCAAAGTCCCTGCCAATCGATAATTCTGATAACCGATATTATACATACCAAAAAGCAATGCAGGCATCAGTGCGATAACTACAATACTCATAATACGCTTCGAGTCAATGGCATCGTGGATATGGGCACCTGTCCTTGCTGTCGTATTGGGCACGTACAGAAAAGACTCAAACCCTTCGAATACGCTGCGAAAAGCGTGAAGTTTACCGCCATCTTCAAACTGCGGTTTAATCCTATTGAGATAGTTTCTTAATCCAGACATAACTATGCGTTTTCTTTTCTTAACTTATTCAAACCCTCGCGAACAATGTGTTGCAGTTCGAGTTTAGATGAATCGACAAACTCGGCCACCGCAAAGTCTTCAGGAGAAACCTCATAGATGCCGAGCTGTTCCATCTTATCAATGTCATTAGCAATGATAGCTTTGATGAGATATTCACCCAAAATGTCCATCGGCAGCACCTCATCGTATTCGCCGCTCATAATCATATGGCGCTCGCCGCCTTTCATACGCGCATCGAGCGTGTATTCCTTATTCTTTCCGAAGAGCCAACTGAAATAGCTCCGAGACGTAGAAAACTGACTCGTTCGCGGTAAAATCCATCCCAAAAACTCATCGGCATCATCACCCTCGGGTATCACCGTCACCTCCGAAACGTGTGCCCCGAGATAATCGCTCAATGTGCTTTTACGTCCTGTCAACGGATTCCCATTAATAATCCGCACGTGATCCGTATGGTTAAGCCGCCCTTGCAGCATATCGGCCAATGGTGTTCCCACCAAAGCATCAACATAAACCGGAGACTCAACTTCACTTCCTGCCACAGCAACCGTACGTGTCAGATCAACCTTTCCTGTTTCGAACAACCGACCGAAAAAGATTACTGCCGTTGGGTCTACCGTCCAGACTACTTCGCCTTTATTGACCGGTGAAATATGATTGACCTGCACCCCGACATTGCCTGCGGGACAAGGACCATCGAATATTACGTTAGTTACATCGTGAAAAGCCGTTAATTTGGTTGTATTTTGCAGTTTCCCGCAACCCAAATAAACGTTAGTGATCTTGGATAATGCAGTTAGACCCGTTTGAAAGGCTGATTCGTTGCCCTGCAACTCGAAGTCGAAGTCACCTGCCAAAGGCATATCCCGCAATGCCGAAACAAAGATTCCCTTGGGTTGCGAAGTAGGCGTTGTAACCACAGCATAGGGTAATTGTGTGATGAAACCAAACAATCCGGCTTCAAGCAAGGCCGTTTTAACGGCCTCTCCGTCGAGCATAGCCACGTCTTTCACACCGAAGTCCGTGAACTGTTGCTCTTTATCGGCCTTTACTTTCACACAAAGCACTTTGCGCCGATTACCTCGAACTACAGCCGAAACCGTCCCGCTGACAGGCGAAGCGAACCTGATTACAGGTTCATTCTTGCTGACAAACAAAGCATCGCCGGCCTTAATAACATCGCCCTCACGCACAACTACCTTCGGAGTGATGCCGACGAAATCATCAGGTACCAGCGCATACTCCTCGCTTGGCCGCAGTTCCGTCTTCACGTCCTTAGCTTTGCCTTTCAGGTTAATGTCTAAGCCCTTGCGCAACTTAATCACATTTACCATAATAACAGTATATTTTTTGAAGATTCAACTAATTCCTCTCGTTATCTTTCAATCTCGTTGTTAATCTTATTCACCGCTATTCAACAAACGACACGAATAAGATCCCACCCCACTCGGCACCGGACCTCATCTGTCATAAGTTGTTTACGCGATGCAAATATAGTGAAAAAACGCCATTAGAGAAAGAAAAACGGATGATTTGTTTCAGTTTACCGCAAAATTAGCGTAATTTTGTCGCACAATAAAAGAATTGAAACGGTTAAAGCATCTCATCAACAGCGTGATATGGATCATCGCCGGTCTGTATCTTTTCATTATTTTACTGCTGCACATCCCGGCAGTACAACGCGCTATCGGAACAGAAATCGGCTCTCTGATTGCAAACAAGCTCGGTACAAAAGTGCATATCGGACGTGTGGATTTGGGATTGATGAATCGCTTGATCATCGATGATCTTACCGTTTTCGACCAAACAGGGAAACCTCTTTTACGAGCTTCTCGACTCTCGGCAAAATTTGATTACTTACCGCTTTCACAAGGTCGAGTCTCCATTTCATCTGCACAGATCTTCGGACTGCGAGCCAATCTCTACCAGGAAACAGCTGAAACGAAATCGAATTTTCAATTTGTCATAGATTCATTAGCGCCAAAAGACACTACTACAAGTACTCCACTCGACCTCCGCATTCGGTCACTCATAATTCGACACGGTGCTGTCAAGTACGACAAGTGGTACAGTGCACAGACCAGCGATATCTTCTCGCCGGCTCATCTCCATCTGACCGACATTAGTTCTCACGTCCTTCTCAACATATTTCGTTCCGATTCGCTGAATATCAACCTAAAAAAACTGTCGTTCAACGAGTCTTCGGGCCTGCAATTACGCTCTCTTTCTTTCAAAATAGCAGCCAATCGACAATCTGCATCACTCAAAGATTTCAAATTAGAGATGCCAGCTTCACGTGTAGAAGTAAGTGACTGCAACGCGACTTACCGCCTGACGGACAACAAACTCGAATGGCCCTCGCTACAATATGCGGCCAACATCAAATCGTCTTTTGTTACACCGGCCGACTTCAAATGGTTAATGCCACAACTGAAAGATTTCGTTCATCCGCTGACCGTCGCCTCATCCCTCTCCGGGACAAGTACATCTGTTCGTATCAATGCCCTCAATATCGGATCAAACAATGGTAGCTTGCGTCTCACTGCAAACGGATCGGTAGGAAATTGGCTATTAAGACCCAAATGGTATGCACACATTTCCGACCTGAAAATGAGTGCTGCGGGCATCAAGTTCATTGCCGACAATCTCGGAACACGGCTCAACCTCCCCGCCATCGTTACCCGACTGGGCAATATTCATTATCGAGGCGAAATCGGAGGTTACGGTACCGATATTGCCGCCAGAGGTGTTTTACAAACCGATGCTGGACAAGCCAACCTAATGATGGGTAAACATCGCCAACGATTCAATGCCCAAATAGAAACGCAAGGACTTGATTTGAAACGCCTTTTAACCGACAATCATTTCGGGAATGTGGCTACCCGCATTGCCGTTGACGGAACTTTCCATCCCAACAGTCTGCCAACAATTACAGCTCGAGGCACCATTTCCAAGTTCGAATATAATGACTATATTTACCATAACTTATCCATTGATGGTTCATTCCATCAAGGAACATTCGACGGAACATTCGGAATGGACGATCCCAATGGGCAAATCGACCTCAAAGGACGTTTCAATTTCATTTCCAAAACGCCTTCTGCCAATCTCATCGCAACGATCAGACACCTCAATCCGAGTCGACTCAATATCTCGCATCAATGGCCCGGCACGACATTCGACTTCAATTTGGCAGCCGATTTTGAGGGAAAGACATTGAATACAGCAATTGGAAAGATCGACTTAACAGATTTTTCAATGAAGTCGGAGAGCCGAACCTATGCGCTCTCTGCCTTCAAACTCAAAGCCATAAACGAAGGAAAGGCCCGTGTGTTGACTCTTAACAGCGATTTCGGAAACCTCACCGTTAACGGGAAATACGATTACACCACACTCGCCCAGAGTTTTATCAACCTTGTAGGCAGTAAGCTCCCTACTCTACCGGGCCTTCCTCGACTGACGAAAACTGTCCAAAATGACTTTACAGTGAATGCAACCATTACACGTTCAGACTGGTTACAGCAGTTGTTCGATATTCCGTTGGAACTCAGAAAGCCCTTGCACATTGAAGGAAATATCAGCGACAAAACCCGAGAACTCAATCTATCGCTCAATGTTCTCGACTTTTCTTACGACGGGAAACGCTACACCGGCGGGAATATTCGAATCAAAACGCCTAACGACACATTGACGGCCATTACCCGAATCAATAAAATCAGCGACGACGGCCATCGCTTCGAGCTAAATATCAACGCATCGGCAACCGACAACAAGCTATCTACTTCCATCGCATTCGACAATCACAGCAAAACCCATTTACGCGGTGTTTTCAACAGCAGAACTCATTTTTTCAAGACCGAAGCGGGTATCTCGGCCGCTCGGATCAATGTGTTACCATCGGATATTATGGTGGGCGACACCGTGTGGAACGTGCAACCGGCAGACATCACATACAGTAAGAACCATTTAGAAGTAAACGATTTCACCATCGCCCACCACAATCAACACATCATTCTGTCAGGACTTGCAACGCAAAAAACTACGGATTCGCTTTTCGTCGATCTGAAAGAAGTAAATGTGAACTATATTCTGAACCTCATAAACTTTCATTCTGTTGAGTTCAGCGGCCTCGCTACGGGGCGTGCTTACATCGCCGGAGCTTTTGCCAAGCCCCAAGCTGCCGGCCGACTCACTGTCGACCGATTCAGATTCGAGAATGGGCAGATGGGCATTCTCACAGCAAATGTCGCTCTGAACAATCGAGATGACCAGCTCGACATCAATGCTATTGCCAATGATGGACCGCTTTCGCAAACATTAATCAATGGTTATGTGTCGCCGAAACACGACCGCATAGATCTCACCATCAGTGCACGCAACACGCGAGCAACTTTTTTAGAGAGTTTCTGCAGCAGTTTTATGCGTAACGTCAACGTATTTGCCACAGGCGATCTCCGTCTTTACGGGCCGTTGAGCAATATCAATTTGGCCGGTGATGTTACGGCAAACGGCACAGTAGACATCAGCAGTCTGAACACGACTTACACGTTAAAGAACGCCGTTATCAGTCTGATTCCCGACGAAATACGGTTGATGAACGACACAATATATGACCATCAAGGACATCGAGGCATCGTTTCGGGCAGCCTTCACCACAAGAGTCTGCGCGATCTGTCGTTCGACATTGGCGTAAAAGCCAATAACCTATTGGCATTAGACCTCAAAGGAATAAACGGGAATTCTTTTTACGGTACTGTTTTTGCTACTGGAAGCTGCAACATTCGTGGTAAAAGCGGAGAAGTGAACATAGATATAGACGCACGATCAGAGAAAGGAAGTGAAGTGGTTTACAACACAACGAACCCTGATGCCATCAGCAACGGCAGCTTTATCCATTGGAAACAAACATCGATCGGCACCGACACGACAGCTATCGAAGCACTGCAAGAAAAACCTACACCTCCCAATGAGATCGACATTCCTACCGACATTCGTCTGAATATGCTGATGAATGTCACCCAAGATGCCACATTGAAACTGATAATGGACGCAAAAACAGGAGACTATATCACACTGAACGGAAGTGGAGTGATACGTGCCACTTATTATAATAAGGGTGGATTGGATATGTTCGGGAACTATCTTGTCAACCACGGAATCTACAAACTCACCGTGCAAGACGTCATTAAGAAAGACTTCCGATTTAAAGAAGGCGGCACAATTACTTTCGGCGGTGATCCATATAATGCTCGCCTCAACCTCACCGCACAATATACAGTGAACGGCGTGAGCCTATCCGATTTACAGATCGGGCGCAGTTTCTCCAACAACAACATCCGGGTGAACTGCCAAATGAAGATTACCGGCACGCCCAACACCCCTAAAATAGATTTCGGTCTTGATATGCCGACGATCAACAGCGATGCCAAACAGATGATATACAGCCTCATCAACAGTGAAGAAGAGATGAATCAACAGGTACTTTACTTGCTGACCATTGGTCGATTCTATCATCAAAGCAGCAACAACTCATATTTGGATAAGAATAACCAACAAAGTCAGACATCACTGGCAATGCAGAGTCTGCTGAGCGGAACATTGAGTCAGCAGATCAATAATGTACTGAGCAGTGTAGTAAATAATACGAATTGGAACTTCGGAGCTAATATTTCAACCGGAGATGAGGGCTGGAACAATGCTGAATACGAAGGCTTACTGAGCGGACGATTGTTCAATAACCGCTTGCTAATCAACGGTCAGTTTGGTTATCGGGACAATCCGAATGCCACGACGAGCTTTATCGGCGATTTTGACATCCGTTATCTGCTCTTCGCTAGCGGCAATTTAGCTATCAAAGTATATAATCAGACCAATGATCGCTACTTTACGCGCAACAGTCTGAACACCCAAGGCCTGGGATTCATTATGAAAAAAGATTTCAACGGATGGCGGGATTTATTCGGAATATATCGCAAAAGGAAGACAGAAAAGCGAAAACAAAGACAAAAATAATCATCCGACAGAAAACTGTTTAGCAACTCTCTCTCAATAGCTGAGTCCTCCTTTCTGCACAAAGAATTTGAGACTGCCCTGCGATTAACACCTCTTCACCTTACAATTAACGGCTAATCGCAAGACAAAAAGCATCTAACGGCAAGCCATTTAGAGACTTTCCATAATGTTAAAAACAAAACATTATTGATTGAAAATTTGCTTTTGTCAAATATAAAAATTATATTTGCCGATGTATTTTGTGATTTCGAGATTTTCGAAATCGTCCCTCGAGGTTGGTAGCTTCCTGCACCAACCTCTTTTATCGATGTGAAGTTCTGGATATTTTTTGCTGAATATTTGCACGAATCCACAAAATTCTCTATCTTTGCAACAAATTTTAATGTTCCAAATACAATAAATTCGTAAAGCCTATTGATAGAAATTTACTCAATCAAAACATTTAAAGGATGAAAAATCTGATGGATATGACAGATGAGGAACTCGCTCTGTCGTATACAAATGGAAGCAATAGGGCTTTCGACATACTGCTGGAACGCAACCAGTCGAAGCTTTTTTCATATATCCTTTTCGTGGTTCGTGACCGCGAACAGGCTAATGACCTCTTTCAGGAAACTTTCGTGAAGATCATTACCAAGTTACAGGAGGGGAAATATACTACTACCGGTAAGTTCGGGGCGTGGATAATGCGAATCGCTCACAATGTGATAATGGATTGGTATCGCAGTAAACGATCGGACAAAACCGTGGAACAGAGCAATGATAACGATTTATCTAAATTCAGTCCGGCAGATCTTCTTGACCTCAATGTTGAGAATCGTTATGTTAACGATCAAGTAATGAGTGATGTGAAGAAAATAATGAATCTGCTGCCGGCCACACAACGCGAGGTGGTTTTTATGCGATTCTATCAGGATTTGTCGTTTAAAGAAATCGCAGAACTGACCAATGTCAGTATTAATACGGCACTCGGACGTATGCGTTATGCCATTCTGAATATGCGCAGAATAGCCAAAGCCCACAATGTAGTCTTGCAATTAGACTAAGGCCGTCATTTTTTCAGTTCTTTCAAATGACGGATGATGGCAAGCGGATCTGCTGATTTGAAAATATAACTGCCGCTGACCAAGATGTCTGTTCCTGCCTGTACCAGTCTCGGAGCTGTCTCTTCTTGTACACCTCCATCGACTTCGATAAGCGCCTTACTGCCTGATTTGGCAATCATTCGGCGCAGACATTCTATCTTACGGATGGTATTCTCTATGAACTTCTGCCCTCCGAATCCGGGATTCACACTCATCAGCATCACCATATCCACATCTCTAATAATATCTTCGAGAACACTCACAGGTGTAGACGGATTCAAGGTGACACCCGCTTTCATTCCAGCAGCATGGATTTCTTGTATCACACGGTGCAGATGTATACAGGTTTCGTAATGCACACTCATCATCATCGCACCCGTTTTAGCTGTCTGTTGAATATAATGTTCAGGATGAACGATCATAAAATGCACGTCCAACGGTTTAGTACAAACTTTTGAAACGGCTTCCAAAACGGGAAAACCAAATGAGATATTGGGTACAAAGACGCCATCCATCACATCGAGATGCAACCAGTCTGCCTCGCTTTTATTGATCATTTCTATTTCGCGCCCCAGTTCTAAAAAGTCAGCTGAAAGCAGCGAAGGGGATACTAATATACTCATTTTTGTCAATTCTTTAATTCAGGCTGTACACTTCGGTTTTTCCGTTAATTCTAATCACACGATAACTGTATGCTAATTGTCGGATAAGACTTAACGTTTTCTCTGACGGAAGGGCGGTTTCAGGTGTAAAAATAGTCATAGGCCAATGTTTTATTCGTAATTCTTTGTATCTATTTAACGATGATGTTGCACCTTTATTATATGGCAATCAGAGAAAAAGAAGAAATCAGAAAGAAAAAGTAAAGAAGATGCTTGGTATTTAAAAGAAATGTTTTAACTTTGCAGAAGTTTTAATGAGAAGTCCAAAAGAAATAGTAAAACATTCGAAGAAGCCTGTCGTTTTGACGATGGGCTTCTTTCATTCAAACTCATTCAGCACACAACTATGATTATTAAAGTATGTGGAATGCGCAATTCTGAGAACATTCGCGCTGTGTCAACATTAGACATCGACCTGATAGGATTTATCTTTTACCCTAGAAATCCGCGCTTTGTGCGAATGATTCCGTCAGGTGCCGGCATCGTACCCGATTACAGTGAAGAACGGTTGAGGCGCGTTTCTCGTATCGGTGAAGAAGCTAATCTGAACGAGGGGAAGCCGTTGCAGCGTGTTGGTGTATTTGTCGATGATATGCCACAAAACATTATCACGCGAGTATATAATTACCAATTAGATTACATCCAGCTTCACGGAAACGAACCACGCACCACGTGCGACAATCTTCGCAATACCCTTGATCCGGATATCCAACCTGGAATCAAAATCATCAAGACCATTCGTATACAAACAGAAAACGATTTGGAAAAATGTCGCGAATACGAAAATGTCGTAGATTTATTTCTCTTCGATACACGCAGTGAGACTTCGGACAAGAACGAAAGCTACTTCAATCCGTCACTTTTAACACATTATGAAGGAAAGACACCTTTTCTTTTAAGTGGCAAAATCGGACCTGATGAAGTTGAAACGATACGCAACTTTAAACATCCCGGATGCGTAGGTATCAATCTCAACAAGTATTTCGAAACTGCTCCTGCTATCAAGGATGTAGATAAATTGAGAAATTTCATCAATCAAATCAGGAATAAAAGAGAATGAGATGAAGGTTATTATCATCGATAATTACGATTCCTTTACTTACAATCTCGCACATTTAGTGAAAGAACTCGGTGCTGATGTCACAGTTTGGTATAATGACTGCTTTAAACTTTCACAAATCGCTGCGTTCGATAAAATCCTTCTTAGCCCCGGTCCAGGCCTTCCATCGGGAGCAGGTCTGCTTCTTGATGTCATACGAGTTTATGCCGATAGCAAATCAATTCTCGGAGTTTGCCTCGGTCACCAAGCCATTGCCGAAGTATATGGTGGCGTCCTTTTGAATCTCCCTAATGTCTATCATGGTATAGCAAGTATGGGTACACAGTTAGGAAACGACCCCATTTTTACTGGTCTTCCGGAACAAATCACAATGGGGCGTTATCATAGTTGGGTGGTAAATCGTGCAGATTTTCCTGATGTTCTCGATATTACCGCTCTTAGCAACGACGGCCAAATAATGGGGCTTAAACATAAACATTATGACCTCCACGGTATTCAATTCCACCCCGAAAGTATCCTTACGCCACAAGGGCGTGTGATTATTCGGAATTGGTTAGAAATATAATATCCAATCATATTTATCTTGTCAATATCTATTTCTATGAATGTATTCTGCCACTAACGAATAGAGAACAACTCAAAAATGATATTGTTGAAAACTAAATACCCGAGAACGACCGTTGTCTGCTCTCGGGTATTCTTATCACTCTTTTAAAACTAAATCTATTCTGCTATCCAATGTTTTAGAATAAAAATCAAACGGCCATTCTATTTTGCATAAGCTACAGAGCGAGTCTCACGAATGACGGTGATTTTAACCTGTCCCGGGTAAGTCATCTCATTCTGAATTTTCGTAGCTATTTCGCTGCTCAACTTCTCAGACTCAGCATCATCCATCTTATCTGCCCCTACAATGACACGTAATTCACGACCGGCCTGAATGGCATAAGTCTTTGTTACGCCGGGATAACTCATTGCAATAGCCTCTAAATCATTGAGACGCTTGATATAAGCTTCTACTATTTCACGACGCGCACCGGGTCGAGCGCCTGAAATGGCATCGCAAACCTGAACGATAGGAGCCAAAAGTGTGTTCATCTCCACTTCATCGTGATGGGCTGCAATGGCGTTACAAATATCGGGCTTTTCCTTATATTTCTCTGCGATCTTAGCTCCGTAAAGTGCGTGCGGCAGTTCGCTCTCCTCATCGGGAACCTTACCGATATCGTGCAAAAGCCCTGCACGCTTGGCCTTTTTCGGATTCAAGCCCAACTCCGAAGCCATTACAGCACAGAGGTTGGCTGTTTCACGCGCGTGCTGCAATAGATTCTGACCGTAAGACGAACGGTATTTCATCTTTCCTACAATACGAATCAGCTCCGGGTGAAGACCGTGAATACCCAGGTCAATGGCTGTTCGCTTGCCGGTTTCAATAATCTCGTTATCTAATTGCTTCTTAACTTTGGCCACAACTTCCTCAATACGCGCGGGATGAATGCGCCCATCAGCCACTAACTGGTGTAGAGCCAGACGGCAAACCTCACGACGTACAGGGTCAAAAGCTGAAATAACGATAGCTTCGGGCGTGTCGTCTACCACGATTTCGACACCGGTAGCAGCTTCAAGTGCGCGGATATTGCGCCCCTCGCGACCGATAATACGACCTTTCACTTCATCATTATCGATATGGAACACACTGACCGAGTTCTCAATGGCTGTCTCCGTAGCTACGCGCTGTATGGTTTGAATAACAATTTTTTTAGCCTGCGCATTGGCATTAAGTTTCGCCTCATCCATAATCTCATTGATATAGCTGGCGGCATCAGTGCGTGCCTCGTCTTTCAAACTCTCAACAAGCCGACTCTTAGCCTCTTCCGCACTGAGTCCTGACATCTCTTCCAGTTTAGCGCGTTCCTGACTCTGCATCTTCTCCAGCTCTTCTTGCTTAATGCTGAGCAACTTCTTTTCGTTATCTATACGTTGTTGATTTTGCTCAACTTCCTGCTTTCGCTTTGCCAATTCTTCTTGACGCTGATTCAAAGAAATCTCACGCTGTTTAAGTTTGTTCTCACCTTGCTGAATCTTTTGGTTACGCAACTGGACCTCTTTTTCAAGTTCGCTTTTCTTATTGAGGAACTTTTCTTTCACCTCCAACAGTTTCTTTTCTTTCACGACATCAGCTTCTTTCGTGGCTGCATCTATCATTTCATTATACTTTCCCTTGATCACATAACGAAAAACAGCGTAACCTGCCAATCCACCGACGATGAATGACACGGCTGCAATAATTATTGTTGCTACAATCATAATATTTATTTTGTAATATTCTTTTATCCATTCACATCCCGACAGTCTGTAAAAGATTTCTCAAAAAACATCAATCTTTCAGAGCATCTTCGATTTCAGAAGTCAACTTCACGAGAATATTACTGTATGGAGCAGTATCATTGCGTCTTGATTCCTGCTCAAACCTGAGTGCTATTTCAATGAGAGCCATATACAACAATTCCTTATCGCTCCTGCGTCCTTTAAAATGCACGGCGTAAGCATTGATTGTATCCGTAATAAGTTTAGCCGCATTGCGATAATCTTCTTCATCCTCACGCGCGATAGTCACGGGAATATCGGTATCGTAAATGTGCAATCTTATATTGAGTTTGTCTCTGTTGTCTTCTGTCATCGCTCCTGCTATTTGTCGTTCAGTAGCGTTATACACTTATCCACATCCCTTATCAGCTTACTCAATCGCTTCCGAGCCGACTCCATATCAACATCCGTTATCTCGATCATTTTAGCCATTTTCAAAGCATTATAATCATTTCTTGCCTGAGTCAACTGACATTCCAACTGCTTGATCTTTCCTTCGCACTCATCCACCAACTCATATAACGCATCATTCTCCTGCTTAATCTCTTTGTATTGAAGAATCATCTGTCGAATGCGAGTGGTAAATTGTGTCAAGGTTTTCTCATCAGCGGTCATAGATGTACAATTTGTCTGCAAATTTAGTCCAATTAGTTTAAAGTTCCAAAAGAATCGAAAGATATTTTAGCAAAGCTATACCAATCAGACCAGAATTCATTTATTTCTTGCCCATTTGATTATTATTCGATGCCCGCGGCTCTTTCTTAGCCAACATCACCACCTGAAAAACAAAATCGGTAATCCACTTTTGACTGAATCCTAATCGCTTGTCATATTGCCGGATATTCACCACTGTTTTCATTACACCGGCATCCGTATAGTCGTTCTTTGCAAAGATGTCGTGCACAGTCTTCTCCGTCATTGAGTAAATTGCTTTCTTAAAAAGAGATGGCATACGCAATTTGAATTTCATCAGATTACCCATCAGCATCATCAAATCCTGTGTGAAGCCTTGGAATTGAATCAAATAAACCTGCACATCTTGTATCTTATGACAATTCTTTCGTATACTTTGATCAATCTCTTTGAAGAAATTGTCATCGCTTCGATACAATTCTTTCAGCATCTTTCGACACTGTGCCTTTTCACCTACACCCAACTTATTGTTTTGGGTCGGTACGTGCAACGTTGATTTAAACATTCGCAAATCAGGTAACATCGCCAAATTTGTAATCCCTAAATTGGCAGCCAACGAGGCTTGAAAGTATACCCTGACCAACGTCATATAGTCTTCCATTCCCCCGATCTTGCCCGCCTTATTTCTATTTCCGAATAAATTAGAAAGTAATCCCATTCTCAATATATCTAAAATATGTAAATATATACAACAAAAGTTATCATCAACAAACGCATTCCATTACGTTCTACGAATGCAAAAATACAATTTTTTATCAAATCTACAAAACAAAATTCGAGGAAAATATGCAAAACCGTAAATGCACGGATTCTTCTTGCATTATTCAATTGAATTTATTAAATTTGCATTTCAAGAACAGAGAACTTGTATATGAATTGCAATTTACAAAAAATTCAAGAAGGGTCAGAACAGGACTCTATAAAAACTACAATGTGTGAAGAACAGGAAAGCACCAAGAGTCAATATCCGTGGTATGCTGTTCGAATATTTTCATCTAAACAAAAAGAAGTCGTTGACTATTTCCAACAGAAAGGAATAGAATGTTTTGTACCGATGGAATACATTTGGGTTATCGACAAAGAGGAGCATAAACGACACGTTTTGAAACCCGTTGTCCGTAATCTCGCCTTTATTGAAAAATCAATCACAGAGCAAGAAATCCGTAAAATAGTCCGTGAAACTCATCATAAGATCGCTATCATACGTAAGGATAGAGAGCACCAAGATTATTATGAGATTCCGGCCAAACAGATGAATGAATTTCGCCTGATGTGTAATCCAGAATTGGAAATGCGTAAATACATCAGCGGAGATGAAGCAAAGCTGAAAGTAGGAAGTCCCGTCACTGTTAAATATGGTCCATTAAAGGGATTAAACGGTAAACTTGTACGACAAAGCAAGAAGTATTATCTGTTGAAAGAAGTACCCGGAGTAGGTGTAATGATTAAGGTAAGTCGTTGGTGTTGTCAAGCTTTGTAATAAAAATAAGGAGAATTTCGATGCTGATAAACTATTTTTCCGTATCCGATAATACTGAATATTTGCTTATTACTTAAAAAGAAAACAAATCAAAAGCGCCGAATCAAAATCAGATTCAGCGCTTTTAATAAATTGTTTCGTTACAAACAGATGAGCGGTCAACGTTCTACGTGCTGCGGAAGATGGAACTCATACGACTTATCGAACACCTGACGAACACGATTGATTTCAACAAACGTAGTGCCGCCACGCTCTCCGAAGCTACCGCTTAAATACGCAATCTTATCATCGAGCGTGATATATCCTTTCTGACGAAGCATCCGGATCGCTGCAGTAAACATATACTCAGCACTCTGATGCTCCTTTTGATAGATGGGAATGATGCCGTAACTAAGATTGAGCCAACGTTGCGTCTTTTCCTTATAACAAATGGCAAGTACGGGGGTTGGCCCGCGAAAGGCTGCGATATTGCGCGCCGTCTCACCCGTTTCGCTATCGGTGATGATGCCGGCAACACCCAACCGGCGCGTGGAATCAATCGCTGAATAAGCCAAAAACTCTTTCTGCGTGCAGTTGTCATTTAAGACGATGTCGTAATCTCTGATTCCGAATCGGTCCTTTTCTGCCTGTTCGGCCACTGCAGCCATCGTTTCCACAGCCTCGACGGGATATTTTCCGCTGGCGGTTTCGCCACTCAACATCAGTGCATCGGTATTAGAGTAAATGGCATTGGCGATATCCGTCACCTCAGCTCGTGTGGGACGAGGGTTATTAATCATCGTGTGCAACATCTGGGTAGCCACAATCACAGGCTTCTTCTTCATCACACACTTGCGAATAATCTGCCTTTGAATACCTGGAATCTTCTCTATCGGCACTTCAATTCCTAAGTCGCCGCGCGCAATCATAATGCCATATGAAGCATCGATAATCTCGTCTATGTTGTCTACTCCCTCCTGATTCTCTATCTTCGAAATAATTTTAATGTCACTTCCGTGCGCATCGAGAATATCTTGTACAGCCTTGACATCGGCCGCATTACGTACGAACGAGTGAGCAATAAAGTCGATATCTTCTTCGATTGCAAGTAAAATATTGTGCCGATCTTTCTCAGTGAGCGCCGGAAGGTCAATATGCTCGCCGGGAACATTCACGCTTTTGTGAGCACCTAACACACCGTCGTTCTCCACACGAGCTATCAACATCGGACCTTCAACGCCGATCACTTTCATATCCAAAGCTCCATCGTCGAAGAGCAAATCGTCGCCCACCTTGACATCTTTTGCTATGTCAACGTAAGAAACATTGATGATATCGTGCGAAGTCTCCATTTCGGGCCGCCCGAAGATTTTAATTGTCTCACCGGTCTTATACGGAATGGGGGCAGCAACACCAGTCGTACGAACCTCAGGGCCTTTCGTATCGATCAGAATGCCGATATGCGGTGAGACAGCCCTCACATTACGGATAATCTTCCGAATGCCATCAGGAGTGGCGTGGGCCGTATTCATCCGCACGACATTCATCCCGGCGAAGAACAATTTGCGGATAAAGTCTTGCTCACACTTTAAATCACTGATGGAACATACTATTTTCGTTTGTTTCATATCGATGCAAATTTAATTTTAATTTCCTGCAAAGTTACACTAAAATAACCACAATTCAAATAATCGGCAACCTTATTTTACTCCTCGAACGGCAAATAACCCTCAATCCACTCAGCCCGATCAACAGGTTCGGAATCCAACGGATGAGAGACGGACAAACCGATGAGACGTATTGGATTGACGGCAGAGAAGTCAACTTCTTTCAACAAAGCCTTAGCCATCGGCAGTATATCGTCTTTGGTGTGCAAGCTTTTCTGCGCTGTTTTACTGCGGGTAATCTGGTCGAAATCAAAGAATTTCACCTTCAACGTCAGCGTTTTGCCCTCGAAGTGAACCGCGGCGATGCGGTCGGTCAGTTCCAACACCGTGTGATAAAGCTCAATCAAGACCTGCGACCGACTGCTGATGTCTTCGCCAAAAGTCTGCTCACAGCCCACTGATTTACGTTCGTGCTCGGTAACAACGGGACGAAGATCGATGCCGCGAGCAAAGTTATAATAAACATTTCCAGCCTTTCCAAAAACTTCTTGCAAATGACTTTGCGGTACTTCCCGCAACTGTGCCCCCGTAAAAATCCCCATTCGGTGCATTCGTTCGGCCGTTTTCGGTCCCACGCCCCAGAACTTTCCGATGGACAGTCGGTCTATGAAGCCGAGCGATTGGGCCTCGGAAATCGTGAAAAGCCCATCGGGTTTGCGATAATCCGATGCAATTTTAGCCAAAAACTTGTTATAAGAAACACCCGCAGAAGCTGTCAGTTGGGTCCGCTCTCTGATTTTTCGCTTGATTTCTACGGCCAACTCTTCAGCCCGTTCGATTCCACCTTCATTATAGGTAACATCGAGAAAGGCCTCGTCGATAGATAGAGGTTCGATCGTATCGGTGTATTCACGAAAGATATCTTGTATCTGATGCGACACCTCCCGATAGAAACTGAAATGCGGACGCACAATAATGAGCTGTGGACAAAGCTTTCGGGCCCTGCACATAGCCATTGCCGAATGTATACCGAAGCGTCGGGCTTCGTAGCTTGCCGTGGAAACCACACCCCTCGGACCGTCGCCCCCCACAACAATAGCCCGTCCCCGTAACTCGGGATGCTCTCTTTGCTCGACCGAAGCAAAGAAAGCATCCATATCGACGTGTATGATCTTGCGCACATTCATCACTGCAAAAGTACGCAAAAATCCTCGAACAAAACGGTGAATCAGGCTGAATGTTCCTTGCCTGTACGACAGAATGCTGACGATTAGCCGTTAAACGTACGTCAACTAACCGTTAATTGCCCGCCGATTAACCGTTAAACGCAGCGTGATGAACTGTTAATCGCAGGACGAAAAGCCATTAATCGCAACTTCTAAACAATTGAAACAGAAATAGTTCTACAAAAAATTATCGGGCGAATCGGCAAAAAATGCGAAATAAATTTCCTTTTCACGCAAAAAACTCGTATATTTGCACACTCATTTGGAAATTAAGAAGTTAAATATCACAACAATAATAACAAATCATACAATGACAAAAGCTGATATAATCAATGAGATTGCAGAGAAGACCGGAGTCCCCAAAAGGGATGTCGCTGCCGTTGTAGAAGGATTTATGGACACCGTTAAAGATAGCCTCTTAGAGAAAAGAGAAAATGTCTATCTGCGGGGTTTCGGCAGTTTCATCATCAAACACCGCGCTGCCAAAACAGCCCGTAACATCTTGAAGAATACGACTATCAACATCGAAGCACACGATCTTCCGAGCTTCAAGCCTGCCAAGAGTTTCATCGAGCAGATGAAAGGCTGAATGTGGCCGGTTCCGAATCGAGGAATATCAACAACTTATAACAAACAAATTAAATTTAAGAATTATGCCAAACGGTAAAAAGAAAAAGGGCCACAAGATGGCAACGCATAAGCGTAAAAAGAGATTACGGAAGAACAGACATAAGAGCAAGTAAATCCATTTGGCTCGACAGTCTTTTCTGACTGGGGTATGTCAATGTATCCGGCGAGGATTTTTTGACATACCTTTTTTATTAAATACACTAAGTTTTCAAGTAAAAGAATGACCAGCGAAGTTGTAATTGACGTTCAACAGAAAGAAATCTCGATCGCACTCTTAGAGGACAAGAATCTCGTGGAGTATCAGAACGAACCGCGATCGGCTTCGTTTTCTGTTGGAAATATCTACGTGGCGAAGGTCAAAAAACTGATGCCCGGGCTCAATGCTTGCTTCGTAGATGTTGGATATGAACGCGATGCCTTTCTTCATTATCTTGACTTAGGAAGCCAATTTAACTCTTACGAGAAGTATCTCAAACAGGTACAGAGCGACCGGAAAAAACTTTATCCCTTTGCAAAAGCATCCCGATTGCCCGACTTAAAGAAAGACGGAAGCGTGCAGACTACGCTCACCGTGGGGCAAGAAGTGTTGGTTCAGATTGTCAAAGAACCGATTTCCACCAAAGGACCACGCCTGACCGGCGAACTGTCTTTTGCCGGACGATTCTTGGTTCTGATTCCTTTTAATGATAAAGTGTCGGTTTCATCCAAGATCAAAAGTGGCGAAGAACGCGCCCGACTCAAACAACTCATCCACAGCATTAAGCCTAAAAACTGCGGTGTTATTGTCAGAACGGTAGCCGAAGGTAAACGAGTAGCCGAATTAGATGCCGAATTGAAAGTGCTGAACAAGCGTTGGGAGACAGCTATTGAGAAAGTTCAGAAAACACAGAAACGACCCCAATTAGTGTTTGAAGAGACCGGACGAGCTGTCGCTTTGTTGCGCGATCTTTTCAATCCGACTTACGAGAACATCTACGTCAATGACAATGATGTGTTTAAAGAAGTACAGCACTATGTCTCTTTGATAGCCCCTGAAAAGGCTGGCATCGTGAAACTGTACTCGGGCAAGACGCCGATCTTTGACAATTTCAACATCACCAAGCAAATCAAATCGAGCTTCGGCAAGACCGTCAACTACAAACATGGTGCTTATCTCATTATTGAACATACCGAAGCACTGCACGTTGTGGATGTGAATAGCGGCAATCGGTCGCGTCAAGTGAGCGGACAAGAGGCTAATGCATTGGACGTTAATCTCGGTGCAGCAGACGAATTGGCCCGCCAATTGCGCCTGCGCGATATGGGAGGAATCATCGTTGTCGACTTCATTGATATGAATTTGGCCGAAGACAGGCAGATGCTTTACGAGCGAATGTGCAAGAATATGCAGAAAGACAGAGCTCGTCACAACATCCTTCCATTGAGTAAGTTCGGTCTGATGCAGATCACGCGCCAGCGAGTTCGCCCTGCAATGGATGTCAACGTTGAAGAAACATGCCCTACCTGTTTTGGAAAAGGAAAGATTAAATCAAGTATTCTGTTTACAGATCAGCTCGAGAGTAAAATTGACCGATTAGTTAATAAGATTGGTATCAGGAAGTTTTATCTGCACGTTCACCCTTATGTGGCGGCGTATATCAACCAAGGCGTTGTCTCATTGAAGCGCAAATGGCAGTTGAAATACGGTTTCGGCGTGCACGTTCTCTCTTCTCAGAAGCTCGCTTTTCTGCAATATGAGTTTTACGATGCAGACAAGCAATTCATCGATATGAAAGAAGAGATCGAGACAAAATAAAAAAGAAGAGCAGTTCAGACATTTGAACTGCTCTTCTTTTTATACGATCATATCCAAAAAATACTGATGAATACGTGTGTCTTCATTCAATTCCGGATGGAAAGCCGTCACCAACTGATGTCCTTGCCGAGCAGCAACGATATGTCCGCCGACTATTGCCAAGGCTTGACAATCTGCTGATGCCAATGCTTCTATATAAGGAGCCCGGATGAAAGTCATCGGAACCGAGTCCCCTACTCCATCAAACGGTGCCTCAACATAGAAACTTCCCAGCTGACGGCCATAAGCATTGCGGCGTACAGCAATATCCATTGTCGAAATGCCGTCATACGACTTGTCGTCTACTTGTTTTCCCAAAAGAATCAGTCCGGCACAGGTTCCAAAGACGGGTAATCCTCCGCGGATTGCCTCTTGGATGGGATGGAGCAGACAGAGCTCACGAAGCAGTTTGAGTTGGGTGGTACTTTCGCCGCCGGGAATGATCAGCCCGTCTTTCGGTTGGTTCCAATCGGCTGCCTGTCTGATCTCAAAACTGTCTGCACCCAATGCAGACAGCATCCGCCGATGCTCGATAAAAGCTCCCTGTAATGCTAATACGGCAATTCTCATTACTTGCCTCTCTCAGCCATCAACAGCTGAATCTCCTGCTCATTGATGCCTACCATCGCCTCGCCAAGGTCTTCGGAAAGTTCGGCCAGCATCTTGGCATCGTTGTAATTGGTTACGGCTTTCACGATGGCGGCAGCCCGCTTAGCCGGATTTCCGCTCTTGAAGATGCCCGATCCGACGAACACACCCTCTGCACCCAGTTGCATCATCAGCGCTGCATCGGCAGGAGTAGCCACACCGCCAGCTGCAAAGTTCACCACGGGGAGCTTGCCATTGTCGTGCACATACTGCACTAACTCGAACGGAACTTGAAGCTGTTTGGCGGCCTCAAACAGTTCATCGTCGCGCATCGAACCGATTCTGCGAATCTCGCTCTGCATCATCCGCATATGCGTCACGGCCTGCACCACGTCGCCAGTGCCCGGTTCGCCTTTCGTCCGAATCATCGTTGCACCTTCGACAATGCGCCGCAAAGCTTCGCCCAAATTCTTCGCACCGCAGACGAAAGGTACGTCGAAACGGGTCTTGTCAATGTGATAAACATCGTCCGCAGGCGAAAGCACCTCGCTCTCGTCGATATAATCGATTTCGATAGCCTGCAAAATCTGCGCCTCGGCAAAGTGGCCGATGCGGCACTTGGCCATCACCGGGATGGAAACGGCAGCTTGAATACCTTTGATCATCTTCGGATCGCTCATCCGCGAAACACCGCCAGCTGCACGAATATCAGCCGGAATGCGCTCAAGCGCCATCACTGCACACGCACCCGCAGCCTCGGCAATACGAGCCTGTTCAGGAGTTGTCACGTCCATAATCACTCCGCCCTTAAGCATCTGAGCCAAGTTGCGGTTCAATGTTTGTCTGTTTTCAGTCATAATGATATTTATTTTTTACGGTACTGACTTGGAGATATACCTTTCATCTTCTTAAAGAATTTAGTGAAATGCGCCTGTGACGAAAATCCGAAAGCATAAGCCGTCTCCTGAACAGTTTTGTCCGTGGTTTTGAGTTGCTGCTCGATTTCACTGATAAGATAATCGTCGATGATACTCTTGGGCGATTTCCCTGAGATACGTTTGGTAACTTGAGCCAGGTATCTGCTACTCACATTCAGGCAATCGGCATAAAAATGCACGTCGCTATTGGTACGGTGATGCGCCATTACCTCGCTGACAAATTCATTATAAAGTTCGCTGCTCCGCCCTGTCAGGTCTGAAGCGACTCGTATCTGCTGATTCATAAACGTCTTGGAACGGCTCAGGGCCTCGTCCATTGGCAATCCCTGACCCAAATAAACAGCAATGGCCGAAGCCAGACTGTTTCCCAATCCGTGTGCATACTGCGGCAGAAGATCTTCTTGCATAATCACGTTGCAGCAACCGAAAGCCCCGAACCACGATGCTATCTGATCTCTACCGACCGTGTCCGACCCCTTGCCGCGCATAAAATAGGCTGCATCGCGTTCACGGACAATGACCAAATCGATGAGCGGCAACAACTGACACTTCACCTGTGCAATCACATCGTCGGCCATCAGAACATCACCCCGACTCGAATAGACAATCGGGTCGTAGATCGTCTGCCTCGGTTTATACTTAGACAGCGCGCCAACCACTGCATTCAGTGTACCTACGCTCCGAATCATACCGATCTTGACCACCTCCGGTTGAATATCATTGATAATAGCCTCAATTTGGCCGGCAACGATATTGGCCGGCAGATTGAAAAACTCCTGAATACCGAGCGTGTTCTGAACCGTAATCGCCGTGATTGCCGACAAGGCATACCCGCCCAGCGCCGAAATCGTCTTGATATCTGCCTGAACACCAGAGCCGCCCGTACTGTCGGAACCAGTGATAGTGAGGATGGGTATATTCGTTTTCATAAGCACTTGCAAAGGAAAGAAAAAAAATGCAGACAGCGAAATAATGTTCCCGTTTTGACAAAGCAAACACGCGTTTGGATAAAGATTAAGGAGATCTTGGCCTTTTGGTTATGCTGAAAACCTACATAGCTTTCCAAAGAAAAGCTATGTAGGTTTTCAGTGTTGGATTAATTGAATTTCACGCACCGCATTCCAGCCTCGCGCGTGCTTCGATGTACTCCCACATGGGTTCTTTTGAAAGTGAAGTTGAATGCACCGTAAAACATTTTACCCTCAGCCGTTGTAGGCAGAGCATAGCAGGTGGAAGTCCAGTACTGTCCTTCAAATCCCATGCCTCTTCCTATTCCCTGTCTGATTTCCCCGTATAGATAATTATCTATTGCGGGCAGATAGAAGTAATTGGTATTGTCAGCAGGAGGTGTCTGCGGATAGCCTTTCACCCTAAAAGGAAATTCCTTCTGCATAGCTTTCGTACCTCAACGATAGTCTTTACCATTATACGATTCTTTCAGCGCATTAGGGCTCATTCCGCCGTTGTCTGATGCGATGGCATATGCTTTTTTGAGCCACAGACCACCTTTATACAGGTGTTTGAGTACAGTCCAGAGTTTGACGTCATCCCAATGCGGGTCGCCTTTATGGGCATACCACATTATTTCGTTGATATTGGGGCAGTCTTTTGCTATGTGTGTGGCCTGCCGTGTTCCTGTACCGTTCATCAGAGTCGTATTAAACCAGCGGCTGTCACCTGCATTCCGAGGATAGTTGGAATTGGGCAGATCGCTGTTGAGTGCGGGCAGAACATCTTCGAAGTCCTTCCAATAGTCGGTCATGGCGTCCCACATATAGACCTTATTGTCGTAGGCCGCCACATCTAACCGTGACTCAATGCTATAATAGCTGCCCACCTGATAATCGAGCGAGCCATACTCGTCGGTGATAACACCATCTACTCCGGTCTGAATATCCTTGACATAATACTTGATAGTGAGCCTGTGTTTTCCGGGAGCAATAACCATAAAAGCACTGTTAAGCTGACTGTTCGGTGCATTGTTCTTCAAAGGGAAACCATGCGTATAACCGGCTGCATCATCGATGATGAGCGCGATGGTCTTCTGACTCCCCGAACCAACGAGTTTACCGGAAGCAGGATCAAGCCTATAAGTCCCGGCGATGTTGTTATTCGAAGTCACCTCAATCTTCGTGATATAGGTGCTGACAAACTGATGACTGGTATAAGGCAAGAAACGGAGATAAGCAGCCTTATGATTGAGCTTGAACCTGAATCGGCCGTTCTGCTTCGTAGCCAATCCTATGCCGCAGTCGCCCGAGTCACCGAAATGATCGGTATTGTTGGGAGCCTTCTGCGTCTGTTCGGAAGCAATGGTCACCTGGTCGTTATACCCTTTCGTACCAGGATAGTAGACCAAGTATGAGTTCTTGGTAAAGTCGCTGTTGGGCAACTCAAAGTCAAAGACAGGTTGCCGAGGTCCGGGATTGGTGTTGCTGATCTTCCTGAAAGTGTTATGATCGTCTCTCACGTAGATATAATCGTCTGCCTCCCAAAAGAATGTACCGCTATCCCAGTCCATCGATGTGCGTGTAGCCACCTTATCCGAAATAAAAGAGCCTTGTCCAGTATACCCTTTGATGGCGGCTTCTTCCCTCTCCGTCTCTTGGTTTATGGCATCGTTCGAGCAACTTGCCATAAATATCAATAGGCCGACAGCAGCAAGACACAACAAATTCTTCGTCGTTGTCATCATCTTCGCGTTTTAGTCATTCCACAAATTACTTTCTTCCTCGCCATCCGGATCAAAGGCCTCTGCTTTAGCTCCGTGAGGCACCGTACCGCCACCCTGTCCCGGGTTGTGTGTTCCACTACCCGGACTGCCGGCTAGGATTAAACTCTCTGTTGCAACACATAAGACGTTGATCTCGGGTCGGCGATAAACACTGTTTGTTACTTGATTTTCTCTCATTGTCATATAATTTTAGTGAATAAATAATATTTGTTATTGTGATCTTGAAATAATCCGGCAAGAGGGTATAAAGACTGTGCTTCCTTTCAAGAAGAAAGGAAGTGAAGACAATCGCTCATCCTCGCGCGCGTAGAGAAGAAGACATAATAAATGCTACATCAGATTGTGTGTTTAAGACTTTTTCTGAGATAACCAAATACAAAGCACTAAAAGATGTAAAGAAATCAACATTTCTTCGCGTCGCGTTGTTGCTTATATTTGTTCCTTTAATCATATCTCATTTGTTCAGCCCCTCAACACCCTGACTTAGATGGCTAAGGAAATTAATTGGATTTGTCTGCAACAAGGTAACTACATTTTCTTAAATCTGCAAATAGACAACATAAAAACTGCCATACGGTAGTTTTTAATTCATAATGTATAATTCATAATTGGCGTAGTGCTGAGCTTCATTTCATCATCCTTAATTTGCGTAATCTTTCATTGTTCTTTGTTCACTCATCTACTTATCAACCCATAAAACCATTTACTCCTGTAAGCTTTCGTCTACTATCTACTCGTAGGTTCAACTCCTTTCCCTACGTTACTCCTAATTGTAGAGATACCGAACTTATTGAATTTTCAT
>NZ_CAUTUT010000024.1:0-31383 GCF_963541955.1 Hoylesella pleuritidis
AAAACGTTAAAAGATGCAGAGAAAGCTATATCTCTTTGCATCGTGTTGCCGTTGTTTATATTTGTTCCTTTAATCATATCTTAACTATTCAGTCCCCAACTTAGAGGGTAGATACAGAAAAACTTCGGCAAAGGTAATTAATAAATCCTAAACTCGCAAGAAAAATGAGAATTAATTTAATTGCAACACCTCATAAGTTCCACGAAGAAGTGTAAATAGATTGGAATATTTTTTTGTATCTTTGCGAAAAATTTCAGAGAGATGGCACAGGATGAAATGCAGCTGATGCGGCAATTGATCGATGAACTCAATCGGGCATCAAACAGTTATTATAGCGGTTTAGGCGAAAGAATGACCGACTATGAATGGGATGCAAAGTTTGATGAACTCAAACAATTGGAGCAGAAGACAGGAGTCGCGTTACCTGACAGTCCGACGCAAAAGGTATCCGATGGAGGGAGCAGCGGTCAAAAAGAAACACACGAGTTTCCGGCATTGTCACTGGCCAAGACCAAACAGCCGGAAGACGTCGTAAGATGGGCCGAGGGAAAATCCATCTGGCTATCTTGGAAACTCGACGGAATAACGCTTGTGGTCACTTATGATAATGGGAAACTTACCAAAGTGGTCACACGCGGTAACGGACATATCGGCACCAACGTTACCCGTCTGGCATCGGCCATCGAGGGATTACTGCCTACCATCAAAGCGAAAGGTCATACAGTAATCCGCGGAGAAGCAGTAATCTCTTATGCAGATTTCGAACAATATAATATGGAGTCGGATGATTCGTTTGCCAATCCGCGTAATCTCGTTGCAGGATCGTTCACTTTAAAGGATGTAGAAGAGGTAAAACCGCGTCGTATCCAATGGATTCCATTCACATTGGTACACACCGATGAAAATATAAACTCGTGGGGGAAACGAATAGACTGGCTCGAAGCGCAAGGATTCAGCCCCGTAGGGCACGAATCGCTCGGCATTCCTACAATAGATCGTGTGCGTGCCGTTATCGACCGATGGACAGAGAAAGTGACACACCGTATCAACCCTTTTCCCGTTGATGGACTCGTTATAACTTTTGATGATACAGCTTTCGCTGCAATGGGATCCGTCACCGGACATCACGCCACACGTGCCGGATTGGCTTTCAAATGGCAAGATGAGTCGGCCGAAACCACGCTTGACCACATCGAATGGTCGTGTGCAGCTTCTACGATATCGCCCGTTGCTGTGTTCGAACCTGTCGAATTAGAAGGGACAACGGTCAAACGGGCGTCGCTCTGCAATATCAGCGAGTGCGAACGATTAGGCATTGGCGGTCCCGGTACACAACTTTCGGTTATCAAAGCCAATAAAATCATTCCCAAAGTCATCGAGGTGAGTAAGACGGTGGGCGATTTGGACATCCCACACCACTGCCCCGTATGCGGGTCGGACACGGAAATCATCACCAGCGAACATAGTGATACGCGCACACTTCACTGTACGAATGTAGCTTGTCCGGCCAAACAATTAAAGAAGTTTGCACGCTTTGTGTCGAAAGCCGGAATGGATATCGACGGCGTGTCAGAGCAGACTCTGGCTAAGTTCATCAACTTAGGTTGGATCAGCGAGTATGCAGACATTTATCGATTGCAACCCCACATCTACGAGATGACTGCTCTCGAAGGATTCGGAGAACGTTCGGTGAGCAAACTACTGCAGTCTATCGAGAAATCGAGAAATGTAGAAGCACGCCGCTTTCTTTATGCGCTGACCATTCCGCAGTGTGGTGTTGACGTCTGCAAACGATTGCTTGATACCTTTGATTTGGGCGAACTCATTCGGCAGGCACGCATAGCTGAACGTCCGGATATCTTTGCCGATATTCCCGGAATCGGCCCGGAGAAGTCGGCATCACTTGTACAATGGTTCCAAGACACGGCAAACAGTGAACAAGTAGACCATTTGCTAACCGAGCTGAATATCCGCCAAGAAAAGATAGAAGCAGGCGGTGAGCTTTGTCAAGATCTTACCTTTGTTATTACGGGTGATGTCTCCCATTACAAAAACAGAACTGAACTGAAAAGCTACATAGAATCTCAGGGCGGACACGTGACCGGCAGTATCAGCAAATCAACCGATTTTCTTATCAATAATCATATTAATTCTACATCGAGTAAAAACAAAAAGGCCAAGGAATTGGGCGTCGAGATCATCTCAGAAGACCAATTCCTCAGCCGATTTACAACCGGTAAGACTGATACAAACAATCACCCGGAAGGCAAATTATTCGATTAGAATGTCCATTTTGCCGCTACGGTAGGAATAGCATAGAAGCGATTGTTTTCGCCGCGCTCGTTGAAAACAAAGTTATTGCTGATTTCCACCTCACTACCTAAGCTTAAGTTGATATCTTTCCAGCCACGAAGCGTATTGAGATTAACCCAGAACTGAGGTTCTGAAACAACAATCCAGTTACCGCGTACGCTGCGATCATACCACAAGTCACAGAATCCACTGAAAGTACAGAGCCCCTTTGCAAACGTGGTACCCCATACTTCGGTAAGCTGCACACTACTGAACGGTCGGTTCCAAGGATTCTTCCCCTTAAAATTATACTTGTAAAGGAGTTGCACAGAAAATGTTTTCGAGAAGTCGCTGCTGGCCCAATTCCACGCGCCTCCAAACAAAGCTGCGTGCTGAAAACGGGTAGAGATAAGTGTCTTTTTATCGGATGTCAGACCGCCGTCGTATTCTACGTGAGCCGCCCATTGCTTATTGGCCGTGAGATTCATCTCTCGCGAGATCTCCCAATAGGCTCCCATTACGCCGTCTTTTTGGTAATCAATGTCGACAAAAAAGTAATTGTTACCCCATTTATCAGTCTTGAACATCTCCGCAGTGGTCGTAACGCTCATCCGATTGGTGAGGTCTTTGTAGAACGAATGACCGAAATCGTAGTGCAATTGGACATTTTGTGAGAAACCGGCTACTGTAAATAAGAACAGGACTGCTAAGGAAAAGATTTTTTTCATAAGATGTTTAAAATAATAAATAACACGTTGCAAAATTACAATATTTCACTTAATAAACTCTATTTGCGGCCATATAAATTGTGCAAAATGGCCCGACCAACAGCAACACGATAATGAATATCATCGTAAAAGTTATGATAATCACGGAATTTCAATCCCGCCCGCCCAGAGTAATCAACCACATTTTCGTGTCCAAAAATGTGACATAACACGGCATTATCAACCGGATTCATTGCAACAGCACCTTGTGTCGGCCCAATGATAATTTTAACATTGGTATGATGACGACGACAAACGTCACGAATAGCTTTCAGATTGGCTATCTGGACTTTATGAATAACGGGGTGTCCGATATTTACAGTCGTATCACCGGGTGCACACCGATATTTAGCATAAGCGTCCCAATAGCGCTCCCCTTTCTCTCGAATCTCATTTTCGGCCAAAAGAGTGTCATCATTTGTATATCGGGTACGGACACGTCCGCGAGAATTCATCACTCCAAGCATACTCCGATCATACTTATGTGTGAAATAATAACGAAGGTAAGGACCCAAGAATTTAGGGTTGAAGAAGCCTTGCAAAAAGGTGACTTGATAGCTCATCTCGCTCTTGCCGCTGACTTCGGGCGGCATTACATGCATTATTCCTTTCTGCAAATCAGTCGGCGTAAAGAATCCGCGCTCACAAACGATCAGCAGATTCTTGATATGTTGTCCCGGCTGTCGGTCGAGAGCATCAAGCTTCTGACGCAAATCCACCAAGCCCTCACCATTGCTGAACAAGCGGAAAGGATGTGCATGGATATAACGATTCCAGTCGGACGTATTGAAAGCAAGTGTCGACGACGACCCCATTATGAACGAATCGTAATGCATTTGCGCACGAAACATCTTGTATTTATACCATCCTACAGCTCCCTCACTTTGACAGATTTCAGGGCTGTCATAATCATCATAAGAACGGATGACCATAAACGGATCTTTCACAACGTACCAAAGAATCAGTACAAGGAACGGCATCGCCAACAAGAAACTATTCAGATAGAATCGTATCAGCGATTTTTTAGGTATAGAAAAGTTCATAACAATAATGTCTCAAACAAAACTCACAAACTCGAAAACTCACAAACTTAAAACCTCACCATCAGAACTGCACATAGATAAAGTTCTCCACGCCGAAAGCTCCGAAAAGAAATATCAGCAAAATGGTCGTAAAATAAATAGGCCAACGTTGCCAGATAGGGCGCCGGGAAGTCCATTCCAGAATATCAACACGTGAATGAGTATACTCCAAAAGAAACATAAGCAACACGGAAACGCCGAAATAGATCCACTGAGAGTCGGTCATTCCGAGTCGCAACTCTTTAATATTAGTTTCAAAACCATCTAAAAGATGGCGATAAGTATACAGCACATCATCTATCTTCGGCAGTCGAAAGAACAGCAGCGAGAGTGCAAACAGCACATAAGTGCGCATCATTTGCAACGGATTGTAAACCGAAGCAGGCAACAATCTACGCACGCCATCGCGGAATCTCGATGCAGCCGTCTCGTAAACAACGACGATTCCCTGGAAAAGTCCATATAGCGCGAAAGCCCAACCTGCACCATGCCAGACACCAATAACCACAAACGTAACGATGAGCGAACTATAAACACCCCACCGTTTCCATTTACGCGTGGCCGCAGACATCGGCATAAAGACATAATCACGTACCCACGCCGAAAGCGAGATGTGCCAACGGCGCCACAGTTCACCTGTAGTCAAGGATACGAAAGGTCTGTCGAAGTTGGGCGAAAGACGAAAACCGAACATCTGTCCGAGTCCGATTGCCATTAGTGTATAGCCTGCAAAGTCGGCGTAAAGCTGTATCGGATAAATCAAAGTGACAACAAGTAACTGAATACCCGAAGCCTCTTGTACATTGCTGAACACCGTGTCGAGCGACGGCGCGATGCGATCGGCAATGACTAATTTCATAAATGCGCCCCAAACTACGAGTTTCATACCATACACCACGTTATCATAGTCAAATCGTCGAGCCCGTTTCAACTGTGGCAATAAATCGAATCCACGCTCAATCGGACCCGAAAGGAACTTCATAAAAAGCAGCATATAAAGCGTAAAGTCCATCAAGCTATCTTCAGGTTCTTCATCCCAATAAATCTCAATCAGGTAAGACAAAGCCTGAAAGGTATAAAACGAGATACCGAGCGGAAACAAAGGAGCCCAATAACGGGCTATAAGCCACGTACCGACAAGTGCTGCAAGACTGCCCACAAACACATAAGGGGCTTGTTTCCGACCGCGAACAGCCGCGAGCCATTTGCCTGCATAAAACGTAAATACATTGATACCGATGGCATAAACAATATAAATGAAATGATAATACCCCGCAAACACCAAACTCGCCAGCAACAACAAACCATGCTGCCAATGTCTGTTCGTTTTGAGATAATACAAGATAAAGGTCACCGTCAATAGGGCAGTGAAAGGTATCGAGATAAATTCCATTGTGTCAGAAAACTAAGGTCAGCAGCTCATTCAGCCTTATCGATAATCGCATCACACAGTCCACCAACATTCTTAATCCGCATAATATCGCGAAATTTGAAATGAATGCCATAATGTTTTTCAATTTCACTGATGATAATCATATTCGAAATAGAGTCCCATCCATCTACATCCTTTGCCGACATAGCCTCGTCCAACTTTAAGTCGGGCGTTTTCAGCGCCTCTGAAAAAATGCCATTCAATGTGGCCAAAACATCTTTCTTTTCCATACCTATTTATTATTCGCTTGTATAAGTTCTGCTATTTTTTTTCTATCTATCTTGTTGCTGGCATTCTGTGGGAAACGTCCCAGCTCGTGAACAGCCACCGGAATCATATAGTGCGGTAAATAACGGTGCAGATAATCGATTAATCCTACTTCTGAATCAGCCTTTCCCTGCTCCACGGCTAAGTGTATTTGACAATTTTGACAACGGTCATAGACAGGCAGGGCCACTACGGCATTGCGCTCATCAAAATACTTTCGGGCCACGTGTTCAATCTCACCCAACTCGATTCTGTAACCTTGTATCTTGATTTGCGAATCTTTCCGACCATAATAAAGGATATCATCCGTAGCGTTCATAGCGCACACATCACCCGTTTTATAATATCTCTGCCCCTCATACAAAAAGAAAGCAGTACGCGTTTTCTCCTCATCGGCCCAATAACCAGGTGTAAGTTGCGGACCGGCTAAACATAACTCACCTTTCTCGTCAGGCTTACATACACGACCGTTGTCATCTATCACAATCGTATGCACATCTTTCATCGCCCGTCCAATACCCATAATTCCGTTGACATTGCGATTTTCCCCACCGCGAATATACTGCAAGCCCGTGCAATAAATGGTACATTCCGTGGGGCCATAGACATTCCAGATCGCTGCATTCGGCACACTCCGAGCCCAACTATCGACGTCATCTAAATTGAGTCCTTCACCTGCAAAAAGCGAATAACGCAGTTCTTCAATATGCAGTTCATCCAAATAAGGGCGCAAATAGTGTATCACCGATGGCACCATCATTGTGAAAGTGAGGTGGTAGTCATCTAAAAGCTCAAAGACAGCTTGGTATTTGATCCGATCAAAAGATATCGTATAGACACACGCTCCATTCAATAACGGGAGTAGATAAGACTGCACCGAAAGATCAAAAGTGAGGTCGAACATTTGTAAACAGCGATCATCAGCAGTCAATCGGAACCCTAAATCACGGAACGCCGTAACAAAAGCGCTCACATTTCCACGCGTAATGGGAACGCCTTTCGGTCTTCCCGTACTCCCCGAAGTAAATAGGATATAAGCCAGTTCACTATCATCCGCTGTGCACGGAGCTGCCATCGGCTCATCAATTAACGATAATTGACGTGTCATCGTGACCTTCACACCCTCGTAACGCGTCTCTTTGCTCGAATCGAGAACCATCTCTATGCCCACCTGATCGATGATGTCATTGCACCGTTCGATGGGTTGAGCCGGATGAAGCGGAACATAACACTTACCTTCAAACCACAAAGCGAGGATCGAAGCATAAGTTTCAAGATCATCGTTAGCCACGAGTCCGATATGCTTGGCAGGCACATCGCACAACACCGATCTAATTTTCGAGACAACCTCGGCTAAATCTTGATAAGTGAAAAATGTCCCGTTAATGCAGAAAGCATTTCTGCTCGTATCCTCATACAATGCGTGCCATAAGGCATTTACTACTATTTTATTAAATCCCATATTCATAAACAGGCGCGGAATCAGCATTCGCCGCCTCACATTTTTATCATTTCATACGGTAAAATAACTCATTTTTCCTCAAAATCCCTCACCTCTAAGATGAGATTTAATATTATTTCACCTTTAACCAATACCCTATTTTTCTTTGAAAAGTATCAAATCATCTTACGATTAACTGTTAGTTAGCGTGCAATTAACTGTTAGTTAGCGTGCGAAAAGCTGTTAATCGCACAGCGTTTAACCGTTAGTCAGAAAATAAAAAGAATTTCTTTCAAATACCTATTGAGGCCTTATTATTACCTTTCAATATCTTTCTTATCGTGTATTGAGAACTAAATAACTAATAATCAATTAATTATAAATAAGAAAACACTTATATTTCTAAATTATCAAGCAGTTATAGAAAAACGATACTATGTTGAAAGTAATTTTTGGTAAACACTCTTGACAGCACTTTTCTATAAAATCACGAGGGGCTGAAACTATGCGACAGAACTTTCTCGATAACGAACGGGAAATAGTCTTGTTCCAAAACGTGCTCTTTGGCAGCAATATCAGCCGGTGAATCAGTGGGCGAAAGCGGTGTATGAAATTGTGCAATAATCTCACCTCCATCGCAAACGGAGTTCACCCAATGAACAGTCATTCCCGTTTCTGTTTCTCCCGCGGCTTTCACCGCTTCGTGGACATAATGTCCATACATACCTTTACCGCCGAATTTGGGTAGCAATGCGGGATGGATGTTCAATATTCGATGGTCGTAAGCACGGATAAGAAAGTCGGGAATCATTTGCAAAAAACCGGCAAGAACAATAAAGTCAATGTGATAAGCCCGCATCAATACCATCATTTGAGACTCATCGTTAAAATGATTGTGCGTCATCACGATAGCGGGAACACCCAAATTGCGTGCCCGGGTGAGCGCATAAGCATCGATTTTGTTGCTCAACACGAGTGCAATTTTCACGTTTTTGCGGTCGGCGAAATGCCGAATAATATTCTCACAATTGGTTCCGTTTCCTGAAACGAATATAGCTACATTAATCATTCTTCATCCTCCCAATTATCATTCTCATCGCTAAACCCAAACATTACGGGGTCGGCAAAAGCATCAAGCGATCGTCGTTCTTTCTTAGTTGGTCGTCCGGTACCCCGCGCACGATCAATGAACCCACTGATTTTACTCATTTCCAATAATTCGTATTGCTTGGAATCGGTCACATTCTCATAAATTTCGGGAATGAGTTTAGCTCCGACTCGCTGTTCGATAGGTTTCAGAATTTTAAAAGAATAGATGATAGGCGGTTTACGTACGCTGACTGTCTCGCCTGCTTTAACAATGTGACTGGGCTTCACAGAGACACCATTGACTGTCACCCGACCATTTTTGCAAACGTCGGCAGCCATTGCCCGCGTTTTGAATATACGTGCTGCCCATAGCCATTTGTCGATGCGAGCACCGATAAAGGATTGTTCTTTCATAACTTCTTTAACAGAAGAATTTCTTGATTGCACGTTATGTTTATCTCTATTGACTATCTTTTAACACATTCTCTCCTTCTTTGGAGAGGTTGGAAGAGGTCTTTTGTGGGTGCCCATTAAATTGATTCATCGTCGTATTGATGCCTGCCAATACAAAACTCCGAATAATTTCGCAGGCCGTTTCGATACAGGGCTGAAGTTTCTTCATATCCTCTTCGTCATACTTTCCAAGTACCCAGTCGATCTGTCTACCACGAGCGAAATCGTTGCCGATACCTACCCTCAATCGGGCATACTGTTGGCCGATAAGCTGTTGGATATGACCTAAGCCGTTATGTCCACCATTACTACCAGTCGCTTTCAATCTAAGCATACCAAGAGGAAGTGCAAGATCGTCCACTATCACAAGCAAATGGCTTTGGTCGATATGCTCTTTATCAAGCCAATATCGCACTGCATTACCGCTGAGATTCATAAAAGTGGTGGGCTTCAGAAGAATGATTCGGCGGCCTTTGAGCGATGTCTCACCAATAAATCCGTAGCGTTTGTCCTCAAAAATGATATTGGATGCCTTTGCAAAGGCATCCAATATCATAAATCCAGTGTTATGTCGGGTTCCCGAATAATCATCTCCGGGATTGCCCAAACCGACAATCAAGTATTTCTCCATTACTTAATTATTCAGCAGCAGGCTCTTCTGCCGACTCTTCTGTACCTCCAGCCGTAGCGGCCATAGATGCTGCACGGGTCATCTTAATAGAACAAACGACAACGTCTTTACCAGTAGCCAGTTCTAATCCCTCATAACTCAAGTCGCCGACTTTGATGCTCTTGCCGATCTGCAATGCTTTCACGTCTACGTCAAGATGCTCGGGAATCTGCTGATAAGGTGCAGTTACATTGATCTTACGAATGGAGAGATTCATTCGTCCACCATCGCGCACACCCTGTGCAAGGCCTACCAACTTCACGGGCACACCGATAGTAATAGGCTTTTGGTCGTTCACCTCATAGAAATCAACGTGCAACAACGCATCAGTAACAGGATGGAATTGGAGTTCTTTCAGTACAGCCGTATGGCTTTCGCCGTCAATGATCAGATTGATTACATAAATATGAGGCGTATAAACGATTTTTCGAAGCTCACTCATCGATGAAGTGAATGCCAATGCCACCGGTTTTCCATCCTGTTTCGCCTCACCATAGAGATTACAGGGCACCATTCCTTCTTTTCTCAACGCCTTTGAAGCTTTCTTTCCGAGGTCTGTACGCTTCTGACCCGATACATTAATTTCTTTCATAAATGTGTTACTCTAAATTAAGTTATTTATTTGTTTTGCCTTAATTCGCCATCACACGATTTACAGAATTGACTGATCAGAGCTCTCGCTCATCTGCAATCACCTGTCACATAGATGTGCTCAAAAAAGCGATGCAAAGTTACACCTTTTCCGTGAAATGTGCAAAGTTTCCCTAAAAAAAGGTAGATTTCTACTTGCTTTTCTTGCGTATACGCAGAAAAAGATATATTTTTGCGTGGTAATTGCAAAGAAACACAAATCGCGTTAAGTAAAGAGAAATGATCAACAGAGAATTAATCAGAATCAAGATAGTTCAGTTAACCTATGCATACTATCAAAATGGGAACCGCAATATGGATAATGCGGAGAAGGAATTGCTTTTCAGTCTATCGAAAGCTTATGACCTTTACAATTATCTCTTAGACTTGATTGTGGCCGTGACACGTATTGCTCGCAAACACGTTGAGGTAGCAACAGCACGTTCTCAGCGTGAAGGCACCGAACCACCATCGCAGAAATTCGCTTACAATAAGTTTGCCATTCAACTCGAAGAGAATAAGATGCTCAATGCTTTTATTGAAGAACAGAAACAGATGTGGGATGATAACACCGAGTTTGTACGTAAACTTTACACTCAGATTGAGCAAAGTGAAACTTATGCAGCCTATATGGCCGATACAGACGACTCTTATGAAGCCGACCGCGAAGTATGGCGTAAGCTCTATAAACAACTTATTCAAGAGAATGAAGAGCTCGACACACTCCTCGAAGAGAGGAGTCTCTATTGGAATGACGACAAAGAAGTAGTCGACACTTTTGTATTGAAGACAATTAAACGGTTTGATCCAAAGAACAAAGCAAAGCAAGAACTCTTGCCTGAATATAAAGATGAGGAAGACAAAGACTTTGCACGTAAACTCTTTCGAGCCACTATTCTCAATGCTGATACCTATCAACACTATATGAGCGAGACGTCACGCAACTGGGATTTCTCACGTCTTGCCTATATGGATGTAGTCATTATGCAGATCGCTATTGCTGAGATGATGACATTTCCGAACATCCCTATTTCTGTAACTATCAATGAATATGTAGACTTGGCAAAGCTATACAGCACGCATAAGAGCGGCAGTTATATCAACGGAATGCTCGACTCGATTGCCCGGCATCTGATAGAGACCGGCAAACTGATGAAGACAATGGACACGCCCAAGCCGAAAAAAGTTGCCGAAGAACCGAAAAAAGCGGTTGAAGAAAATAAAGAAGCAGAAGAGAAAGATGATAAAGAAGAAATAAATCAATAAATTTTAGATAATGAACGAAATGTTATTGGCTGCACAAGCAGCACAGGGCGGTGGCCAGATCGGATTCTTAATAATGATGATTGCAATCTTCGCAATTATGTGGTTTTTTATGATTCGTCCTCAGCAAAAGAAGCAAAAGGAAATCCGTGCGTTTCAAAATGCATTGCAAGAAGGATCGAAAGTGATTACCGGAGGTGGTATTTACGGCACTATCAAGCGCATAGACCTCACCGCAAATCTTGTTGACGTAGAGATTGCCCGCGGCGTAATCATCAGCGTAGACAAATCTTATGTCTTTGCAGATGCCAGTTCCTCGCAGGCATCCGGCGCAAAAGCATAATTGATGAACAGGTCGAAGATCACACGATTCAGCACAATTATCAGGAACTTTTTGTTCAGTTCAACGAACAAAGAGTTTCTGATTTTTTTGTTTTTCTTAGCTCTCAGCGGTGCATTTTGGTTGATAATGACACTCAATGAGACCTATGAACGAGAACTCTTTGTACCTGTTCGAATGACAAATGTACCTAAAAGCGTAGTTATTACAGGCGATCCGGATGACACGGTGCGCGTAGCTGTCCGCGACAAAGGCTTTACTTTGTTAACTTATGAGACCAGTCACCGGTTACATCCGATATATATCAATTTCGGAACTTATGCCAATCGCAATACGGGATACGGTTTTGTGTCGCCGACCGACATTCAAAAACTTATCACTCAACAACTGTACGGGTCTTCAAAGATTACTTCTGTGAAGACGGACGGGCTGCAATTCTACTTCAATTACGGCCGATCAAAACGTGTTCCGGTCCGTCTCTCAGGACGAGTCATACCAGGCGGTAGTTATTATCTGGCTCATACGACATTCAATCCAGACTCAGTAACAGTCTATGCAAGTCGTCCGGAGCTCGACAAAATAACGGCCGCACATACCGATTTTATTGAAATCAAAAACTTTCAAGATACGATTGTTCGTCGTATTCCACTGCATCGGATGCGTGGTGTGAAGTTTGTCCCCGCCGAAGTGCGTGTTACGCTCTACCCCGAAATCCTCACGGAGGAGAGTTTAGAAGTACCGGTCAGTGCTGTAAACGTCCCTACCGGCAAAGTATTACGGATGTTTCCCTCACGCGTGAAAGTGCGGTTTGTGATCGGAGCAAACCTCTTTCGTTCCATCAGGCCGGCTGATTTCAAAGTCGTTGTCGATTACAATGACATCGTTGCAAACCCTTCCGACAAGTGCACTTTATATCTTAGAGCTTTTCCCCACAGCATAACCAAACCGCGCCTCGACATTACTGAGGTAGATTATCTTGTCGAACAGCAATGAAAATCGCTATTACCGGAGGAATCGGGAGCGGCAAATCATACATCTGCAAAGAACTTGTACGCCGTGGAATCAATGTCTATGACTGCGACGAAGCAGCTAAACGATTAATGCACACCTCACCCGATTTACAACAAGGATTGATTAAACTCGTGGGCAAAAACGTATATATAAATAAGGTATTACGAAAAGATGTCTTGTCAAAGTTCTTACTCACCGATACAAAAAACAAACAAGCGCTCAACAACTTGGTCCATCCTGCCGTGGCACAAGATTTCGAACATTCGGGAAAAGATTGGCTCGAGAGCGCCATTCTATTTGAAAGCGGTTTTTATCTTCGCACACATTTCGACCGCGTTGTCTGTATTACAGCTCCTTTGGAAGTACGAATCGCCCGCATAATGGCCCGCGACGGCATCTCGCGCAACCAGGCTTTGATGTGGATCGGCAGTCAATGGCCACAGGAAAAGGTAATCGAGCATAGCAATTTTATCATCAATAACGATGGAGCAAGCGATCTCAGCTCTGCCATAGATACATTAATTAATAAACTGAATATATCAAAACATTAAGAATGATTATGGAAACAATTCTTTCAATTGCCGGTAAGCCCGGCCTGTATAAGTTAGTCTCTCGCAGCAAAGTGAACTTGATTGTAGAAGCACTTGACGATACTCACCGCCGACAACCGGCTTTTGCGAGCGACCGTGTGACAAGTCTCGGCGATATTGCAATGTACACCGATGCCGAAGATGTGCCTCTGTGGCAGGTGCTAAAAAACTTAGGCGAGAAAGAGCAGGGCAAAGAAAGCTCACTCAATTATAAGAAATGTAATGGCAACGAACTACACGATTATTTCGCCGAAGTACTCCCCGACTATGATCGCGATCGTGTGCACGACAGTGATATCAAGAAACTCATCCAGTGGTATAACATTCTTGTGAAATACGGCATCACCGATTTCCAAGCAGTTTTAGCACCGACTGGAAACGAAGAAGCTGAAAAAGAGAGCACTGACAAATAAAGATTGAAAATTACCAAGCACTCGATAAAGGATAGATACAAGTGGTATCTATCCTTTATTTATGTATATAAGTTGGCAAATATTGAAGAAATAAACATTAAAAGAATACACATTTTTATCCATCATTAAATTACCCCAAAAAGAGCGATATCTTACTGATTATCAATAAAATACGAAATTAATTTCGATTAACTATTAAACGCATTGCAAGTAATGGTTAATCACCTTGCATTTAACGGCTTTTCGCAAGGCATTTAACTGTTAATCCAAAAGCGAAAAAAATGAAGATAGATTATGGAGCGAATTATATATTGCACTCAACCGATATACCTCGTCCATTCATTTATATACTCTTGCTCTTGCATCTAAAACGTAAAACATACTTTTTGAATATGTACATTCAAGTTTCCCGTATCTATCAGTATGCAGCTTTTATGGTTATTTTCATTCACGAAGCACACGAGTACGCGGTGGGAAGGGGTTGTGTTGACAGGCATTTTCATCAGGTATATTACCTACTTAATTATGACATAAAGCTCGATTTTATGCAAAACAATGAGTAAATCTGAGGATTTTTGCGTATATTTGCAAACTTTTATGAAGCGGACAGGTTGTGAGTCGTGTCCGCAGAGTGCTTGACAAACCTCTTAAAAAACAAGAAAATGGAACAAAAACAGAACAAAGTGAGTGTGCTGTTTATGCTTTTCAGCATACTCTTCTGCGTTTGTCTGATTGCGGCAAACGTGCTCGAAACAAAGCAAATTTCGGTATTCGGTATCAGTCTTACGGGCGGATTACTGGTTTTTCCGGTATCTTACATTATCAACGATTGTGTGTGCGAGGTATGGGGATACGGCAAAGCACGCCTTTTGATATGGACAGGCTTTGCGATGAACTTCTTCTTTGTCACATTGGGAGCTATCTGCGACGCTATCCCAGGAGCCCCTTATTGGACCAATGATGCAGGTTTTCACGCCGTATTCGGCTTAGCCCCACGTATCGCTGCAGCCTCATTCGTGGCTTTTTTAGTAGGCTCCTTCATTAACGCCTATGTGATGAGTAAGATGAAAATATCGTCAAAAGGACGCAATTTCTCGGCTCGTGCCATTTTGAGTACGGTCTTCGGCGAGGGGGCCGATTCGCTGATTTTCTTCCCGTTAGCTTTCTACGGTGTGATACCATTGAGCGAATTGCCTGCTCTGATGTTGTGGCAAGTGCTGCTCAAAACCGCTTATGAAATCATCGTTCTGCCTATTACCATTCGCGTTGTACACAAAGTGAAAGCGCATGAAGGTGAAGATGTTTATGATGACGGCGTGAATTATAATGTATTTAAACTGTTAACAATTTAAGGATCTGTTCTCTCTGTAAAGAGAGCAGATTCGGATAGGGAGATGAAACAAATGACAATTGACGATAAAGAAAAGTCCCTCTCCTCGGGAGAAGATAGGAGCGAGATCTCTCTGCAAGCTCTCGGTTCCCCCACTCGCTATCGGATGGATTATGCTCCTGACGTTTTGGAAACCTTTCTCAATAAACATCCGGACAATGATTACTGGGTTCAGTTCAATTGTCCGGAGTTTACCTCGCTCTGTCCGATAACCGGCCAGCCTGATTTTGCAGAAATCCGAATCTCCTATATACCTGCCGAGCGGATGGTGGAAAGCAAAAGTCTGAAACTATATCTGTTCAGTTTCCGTAATCACGGAGATTTTCACGAAGACTGTGTAAACATCATAATGAAAGATCTTATTGATCTGATGCAGCCTAAATATATTGAGGTGACAGGTTTCTTCACACCTCGCGGTGGTATCAGCATCTATCCTTTCGCTAACTATGGAAAGCCTGGCACGGAGTATGAACAACTGGCCAAGCATCGGTTTCTGAATCATCAGATGGACAAGTAACCACACTAAGGCGGGTTATGAAAGAAAGAAGGAGGATTATTTTACTGTTTATCGTGCTGATGATAACCGTTTGGAGTGCATCGGCTCAAGATTCATTAAGACGCAAACGAGTAGCAGTTGTACTCAGTGGAGGCGGTGCACGAGGAATGGCTCATATCGGAGTGCTCAAAGTTATCGAACGTGCGGGCATCCCAATAGACATTATCACAGGAACATCAATGGGATCAATTATCGGCGGTCTCTATGCAATCGGCTATGATACACATCGACTCGATTCAATGGTTAAGATGCAGGACTGGGGCTTTCTGCTGTCAGATAAAGCTGATGTAAGGAACAGAAGCCTGGATGATCGTCGTAAACAGAACACATACTTTCTGTTAAGGACTTTTCATTGGGGCAATAAGAAAAGTGCTGTTGAGAGCGGCGGACTTATTACAGGGAAGAATCTGAGTGCTTTGTTCGACCGTCTCACGGTAGGATATCACGACTCGATAGATTTCAACCGATTACCGATTCCTTTTGCGTGTGTAGCAACTAATATCATCGATAATACCGAATATGATTTTCATAGTGGCGTACTCGCACAGGCTATGCGTAGCAGTATGGCTATACCTGCAGTGTTCTCACCGGTTAGAAAAGGCAATATGGTACTTGTAGACGGTGGCTTACGAAATAATTATCCGGCTGACTTAGCCCGCGAGATGGGGGCGGATATTATCATCGGAGTTACTGTACAGAGCTTGCCGAAGTCTTCTGACGATCTGAAAACAAGCGCAGGAATTGTCAGTCAGATTATAGAGGTGAATTGCAAGAATAAATATGAAGAAAATTTAGCCATTACCGATGTTGCAATTCGGGTGAATCCGCAGGGCTATTCGGCAGCAAACTTCGGCAGCACAGCAATTGATACGTTGATCAATCGCGGAGAAGCGGAAGCAATGAAACATTGGGATGAGCTTATGGCATTAAAGAAAATCATCGGGATCGGTGATGATTTTACGCCAGCTCGGCCAGTTTTGCATCCCAAAGTATTACGGAAAGAAGAGCAAACAATAGATAGCCGACTTGTAAAAACAACCGAAAACACACAAGAGTTGGGACTTGGCGTACGCTTCGACACAGAAGAAATGGTAGCGTTACAAATAAACGGAGCATATCGCCCACGTAATTCAAAGATGGATTTTGAGGCTACTCTCCGGCTTGGCAAACGTATTATGGCACGAATAGACGGCAGTTTCAACCCGTTCGGGATGAACAGAACGCGGCTTTCTTACATCTACCGGCATAATGATATTAATCAATATAACAGAGGAAAACGAGAATTCAATGTCGCTTATAACCAACATTCGTTGGATTTTAATGCATTAGACTTCAACGTACGTAACTTCAATGTGGCAATAGGTGCTCGTTGGGACTTTTACGATTTTCGTGAAGTGCTTATCGGTGTACATAGTAACGTCGGAATCGATCGACTGAACAATGAACATTATTTCACTTATTATGCCGACGTTAACTACAATTCAGAAAACAAATGGATATTTGCTTCACGCGGAGCAAAGTTTTCTGCGGGCTTTGCTTATTGTTCAGACAAATTCACTACATATCAGAATCACTCAGGATTTACGATGATTAAGGCAATGTGGCGAATATCGTTACCGCTCAACAGTCACCTGACTTTTCAGCCAATGGCTTATGGTCGACTGCTGTTTGGATCAGATATTCCTTATAGTCAACGGAATATGATTGGTGGAATATGGTTCAATCATTACGTCGATCATCAAATGCCATTTGTCGGTACAGGACAAATCGAACGCACTGATAATATGTTTATAGCCCTGCAATTGCAGTTGCAGCAACGTATAATGGACAATAATTATATCTTGTTAGGAGCTGTCGGTGCACAACGAGCTGATAAAATACGAGAGATTTTGCGTCACGGCCCGTTGACAGGAGCTCAAATCTCTTATTTCTATAACAGTATATTCGGTCCTCTTGGGGCTTCATTGGGCTATTCAACCACATCTCATAAACCCTATTTCTATATCAATCTCGGATTCGAATTCTAGTAAACCTTCTTCTTTCTTTTTAGAATTCACTGGTGAAATGAAACTTGATGTGCTTGAAATCTTGCTGTGCCATTGACAGCACATAGCCCGAATCGGCTAAGAAAACATCACGTCCTTCACGGTCTTTGGCCATATATTGGTACTTGCGTTTCTTGAATTTCTCTAATTCTGAGGCATCGTCGGACTCGATCCAACAGGCTTTGTACAAATGCACAGGCTCCCAACGACATTTTGCATTATATTCGTTCTCTAACCGATATTGTATCACTTCAAACTGCAACTGACCTACCGTGCCGATGATTTTGCGCCCGTTGAACTGGTTGACGAACAGCTGCGCAACGCCTTCATCCATCAGTTGTTCGATACCTTTATTGAGTTGCTTAGTCTTCATCGGGTCATCATTCTCGATATATTTAAACATTTCGGGCGAGAACGACGGTAATCCGCGGAAATGCAACTGTTCGCCGTCGGTCAAAGTATCGCCAATCTTAAAGATTCCATTATCGGGCAGGCCGACGATATCGCCCGGATAAGCTTCATCAATGGTGCTTTTGCGTTGCGCCATAAACTGCGTGGGCGAACTGAATCGTACAGTTTTGCATAAGCGCACGTGCAGATAGGGCTGGTTGCGGACGAATTTACCACTGCAAACTTTACAAAAGGCGATGCACGAACGATGATTCGGATCGATGTTAGCAGTGATTTTGAAGATGAATCCAGTGAATTTCGGCTCTGTGGGAATCACTTGCCGCTCTTCCGCCTGCGTAGTGCCAGGTGATGGAGCAATCTCTACAAAACAATTGAGCAGCTCCTGAACACCGAAGTTATTCAATGCACTTCCGAAGAAAACAGGCGCCACTTCGCCGGCGCGATAGGTCTCGATATCAAACGAGGGATAAACGCCCGCCACCAATTCTAAGTCTTCGCGCAGCCGGGCAGCCTCTTGTTTGCCGATGTGCACATCAAGATCCTGACTCTGGATATCTACCTCTACTTTCTCGGTAACACGCTGTTTATCGGGCTTGAACAAGTCGAGCTTCTGTTCATAGATATTATAGACGCCCTTGAATTTGGCTCCCTGATCAATGGGCCACGACAACGGCCGTACTTTGATATGCAATTCGGCTTCGAGTTCATCTAACAAATCAAACGGATTCCGTCCCTCGCGGTCCATTTTGTTGATAAAAATAATGACCGGAGTATTGCGAGTTCGGCAGACCTCCATCAATTTACGAGTCTGTGTTTCGACACCTTTTGCCCCATCGACAACGATGATAGCCGAGTCGACAGCCGTCAAAGTGCGGTACGTATCTTCTGCAAAGTCTTGGTGACCCGGCGTATCAAGGATATTCACTTTATAACCTTCGTAATCGAACTCCATCACAGATGTAGACACCGAGATACCGCGCTGTTTCTCAATATCCATCCAGTCGGATGTAGCCGTTTTACAAATCTTATTGCTTTTTACTGCTCCCGCCACTTGAATTTGACCTCCAAAAAGCAGAAACTTTTCTGTTAATGTGGTCTTACCGGCATCCGGATGCGAGATGATGGCAAATGTTCGCCTTCTTTCTATTTCGTTCATTTGAGGGCAATTGATTTATTTTTGTAATTGCTTGATGCACATTTCGAGCGACTCTTCCCAGTAAGGAATCGTGAGATGAAACGTCTCTTTGATCTTAGTTTTATCTAAAACAGAGTAAGCCGGACGCTTAGCCGGCGTCGGATATTCGCTCGTATGTAGAGGAAAAACATCACAATCAGTGATACCAGCGATGCGATGAATAGCCTTGGTAAAATCATACCAACTGATAACTCCCTCGTTGGCAAAGTGGTAAATGCCCGGTTTAACGCCCTGATCGATGGCCGACAAAATGACAATGGCTAAGTCGTGAGCATACGTCGGCGTACCAATCTGGTCGAAAATCACGCCCAAACGTTCTTTTTCCTGCCCCAATCTAAGCATCGTTTTGACAAAGTTGTTGCCGAAAGTGCTATACAACCACGCCGTACGAATAATCATCGTGCGGCGGCAGAGTTTTTGAACGGCCAGCTCGCCGGCCAACTTCGTGCTGCCATAAACACTGTCGGGGCAGGGTGTGTCAGTCTCGGTATAAGGCGTATGTTTAGTCCCATCAAACACGTAATCGGTTGAAATCTGAATCAACCAGCCGTTTCTCTTCTCCACGGCCATTGCCAGATAGGCCGGCGCCTCGGCGTTGAGCGCCGTACAAAGCTGCTTATTGGTCTCGGCTTTATCTACTGCCGTATAAGCAGCACAATTGATAATACCGTCGATTTCGCAACTCACAACATAGTGTTCGACAGCTTCTTGGTTGGTAATATCGAGCTCATTAACATCTGTATTAAACCACTTGTGCTGCGGATTTTCCTTTTCCAAGAGTTGCATTTCATTTCCTAACTGTCCATTGCACCCCGTAATCAATATGTTCATAATTGTTGTTTTTACTCCTTATTTATATACTTACGGCCCATTCATTCATCCTCGAAGACAAGTCCCTCAGTTTTATCCTTACTGTAATAATCGGCCAACATCCCGATAAAAGTCGTGATTTCAGCCACAGCATGACTTGTATCGGGTGATATTTCTTTCTTTTGCAAGCGCAACATCATCACGCCATAAAGCGCATTAAAACACGTTTCGATCTCGTTGATATCCTTTTCTCCGCGGTTTCTTAACTCGACAATAAACGGCAAAACCTTATAATATTCAGCATTATAGAATGGGAATTTACTGCTCTGTAACAGCCCGGCGTGCAGCTCAATGAGATCTTGCAGCAGAATTTTGTTGATTTGCAAGTGCCCATTTTCACGACAACCTTCTCGGTTCATCATCCTAACCAGATTGCCATACCAATCTGCCATCTCTTCCTTTTGTTCCTCGGTATAGTCGAAACGATCGATATACTCGCGGCGAATGCGAGCCAACGAGCAGCCATAAGCACGTATCAAGTCTTCTACCTGCCACATATAGAGCAGATATTCGGCAATACTTTTTTGTCTCAATTGTTGTGCAATATACATCTTGTAAAATGTTTTCGTTATCCGATCGGTGACTTATGAATACGCCCGAAGCGATAAATTCAGTAATGAAAGGTGTAGATATTGAAGACCGTACCCACGAGAACCACCAGTGAAAAAATAATGACCAACGCTCCAATAATCTTGTTGATCAACAGGATTCCATCATTATCAAACTTTCCTCTCACCTTATCCACGAGCCAAGTCAATCCGAACCACCACAGCAAAGCGCCGAAAAGAATGCCTGTAAAACCGATAGCCATTTCGAACTTGTGATCGGGTATAACGAAAGTGAACTGTGCAAACAGCGCCATAAACATAAAAATGATAAGCGGATTAGAGAAAGTTACTAAAAAGGCAGTCACTCCATTATGAATCAGTGTGCCCTTTTTATTGCCGCTGATGTGCATATTTTTCGTGGGATTCGATCTGAAACAATACACACCAAACAGCAAAAGAATAATGCTGGCAGTGATTTGCAGGATATAACTGTTATGCGGATTCTTAATGAGATCCATCACAAAGCTCATTCCTAAACCCGTAATCAGCGCATAAATAATATCGCTCACCGATGCACCAATACCCGTAATAAATCCATACCAACGACCTTTATTGAGTGTACGCTGCACACATAGGATACCCACTGGCCCCATTGGCGCAGACGCAATGATACCAATCAAAATACCCTTGAATATCAAACTCAAGATATCTATATGGAAAGGAAATGCCATAACGACTGCAAAATTGCGAATTTTAAACGGATTAGGCAAATTTTCTAACGAAAAGTTTGCCTGCTAAGACTTTTTTCTTATCTTTGCGTTGTAATTGATTCGCTCTGTAACTAACGGTTATTTGCAATACAACTAACAGTTAAATGCACTGCAAAAGACCGTTAAACGCAGTGCGAAAAGGCGTTACTTGCAACATAAAAGACCATTAAATGCAGCACGGAAAACCGTTAAACAATAATTAAAGAAAAAATAGAAAAGAATGAATGCACAACAAGAGATTAAACCGTATGTAATCGGTTTGGATTTAGGTGGTACCAATTCTGTGTTCGGAATCGTTGACAGCCGTGGCGAAATCAAGGCTACCACCTCTATCAAAACGCAGGGTTACGATAACGTAGAAAACTATGTGAACGCATCAGTAGAAGCGCTTCAGCTAATCATCGACCAGGTGGGAGGCATCGATACCATCAAAGCAATGGGTATCGGAGCACCTAACGGTAATTATTATAACGGAACCATCGAGTTCGCTCCTAATCTTTCGTGGGGCCACGACGGCGTAGTACCCCTGGCAGATATGTTTGCCGAGAAATTGGGCATACCCGTTGCACTGACTAATGATGCTAATGCGGCAGCCGTGGGAGAGATGACTTACGGTGTGGCTCGCGGTATGAAGAATTTCATTATGATTACACTCGGTACGGGTGTAGGTTCGGGAATCGTTGTCAATGGACAACTTGTTTACGGCAGCGACGGCTTTGCGGGCGAGCTGGGACATACTATTATCCGACGCGAAAACGGTCGACCCTGTGGTTGCGGGCGCAAAGGATGTCTGGAAACCTATTGTTCAGCAACGGGAGTAGCCCGTACTGCACGCGAATTTCTTTCCACTTCTGATGAACCTTCACTACTGCGTGATATGAAACCGTCTGATATTACATCGCTCGACGTATCACTTGCAGCCAACCAAGGAGATAAATTAGCACTCAGAGTTTATGAATTTACCGGTGAAATGTTAGGCGAAGCGTGCGCTGATTTCGCAGCATTCTCTTCGCCCGAGGCCTTTGTTTTCTTTGGCGGATTGACGAAAGCAGGTGATCTTTTGATGAAACCGATTCAGAAAAGTTATGATAAACGCGTCTTGAAAATCTTCCAAAACAAGGCTAAATTCCTTGTCAGCAGCCTTGACGGAAGTTCTGCTGCCGTACTTGGAGCTTCTGCAATCGGATGGGATTTGTAAGTGTTTGAAAATTAATCATAAATAGATGGTTACCTGAATCTCTACTTTCAGGCAACCATCTACTGTTTTAATAAGAATTAAGGGGAAATTGGATACTATATATCCTCATTACCTAACGAAAAGAGAAAGGGACTCTATTTACAGACAATAGATTTTTAAGTAAATAGTAGTAAACTCTTTTCCGCTCCTAAAATTCTCACAACTCTTTCCTTAACAATCAGGAAACAAATGACAGACGATCGCTGACATGACCACGAGAAGATCTGTACCCGCGTTCACCAGGCCCTTTAAAGCTGTCTTTGTATCACCCGTCATAAACTCCTTACCATCAATCAGGATTCTCTTTACTCCTTTTCCATTAATGGTTATCTTTCCTTCCCTTTTTCCGAAATTATCGTCGACACCAGTATCAAGAGTATAATCAGAAGATATTTTTTCATTCCTCAATTGTCTGTTTAAATATAATTTCTTAGATATACCTCATTTCTCACAGTTTGATTTCACACCATAAAATAAATAATAAAATTTTGCTTTTTCCGCAGATTGACGTAAATTTGCAATCAAAGTCTTACGTTAGAATGTGTATGGAACAGCGAATTATCTTATCACAAAATCTCAATGGCGATCTTACTACAGCTATTTCCGAGTGTGAGCACGACCGACTTTTTGTCCTTACAGACACAACCACAGCACAGAGTTGTTGGCCTTGTATTTCCAATTACCGTTGCTTGAAAGATGCCCGACTAATTACCATTGGCGCAACAGATACACACAAGAATCTCAAAACCCTTTCTACTGTGTGGAAATCGCTCGAAGAGGGTGGTGCTACACGCCATTCGTGCCTTATCAATTTAGGAGGTGGAATGGTAACCGACCTCGGAGGATTTGCTGCTTCCACGTTCAAACGGGGCATTGATTTCATCAACATCCCTACAACACTACTTGCAATGGTCGACGCATCAATAGGAGGGAAAACGGGAATCAACTTCAACGGACTGAAAAATGAGATCGGTATATTTCGTAATTCTCGATTTGTCATCCTCAATACGATGTTTCTGCAAACACTCGATGAGCCTAATATCCGATCAGGCTATGCTGAAATGTTGAAACACGGACTCATCAGCGACAAACAGATGTGGGCCGAACTCATCGATTTCGACTTGCAACAGCCTGATCTGCTACAACTCAGCCAAATGGTAGCCGACTCTATTCGAGTAAAAGAGCATATCGTAACGGAGGATCCTACTGAGCAAGATATCCGCAAAGCACTCAATTTTGGGCATACCATCGGTCACGCTTTTGAGGCTTTGGCACTGCAACAAAATCACCCGATTTTACACGGTTACGCCGTAGCTTATGGTTTATTATGCGAACTTTATCTCTGTGCTGTCAAAGCAAAGTTCCCTATCGATCGAATGCGACAGACCGTTTCGTTTATTAAAGAAAACTATGGTCGACTTGATTTCACCTGCAACGACTATGAGGCACTCATCAATCTGATGCACCACGACAAAAAAAACACGGCCGGTTCCATCAATTTCACACTTCTACACGATATCGGTGACATTCTAATCAATCAAACAGTAAGCGAAAAAGAGATTTGTGAAACATTCGACTTTTATAGGGAAAACTAAGAATAAAAAGATAAATAATGAATTATGAAAGTCTATTTGTTCTTATACCAATTATTGAGACAAATAATCGTTCATCATTCATCCTCTACTTATCTTCCCCAAAATCATCGCCTCCGCACGATCAATTTTACCCGTTTCAGTCATCGGAATCGCACGGATAGACAAATAACGCTTGGGCTGCCAATACTTCGGCAAAACACGGCGGCAAATTTCTTGAACAATACCAATATCATTCGATGTTGTTAACAGGACCACGATTTCGCCAAATTTACTGTCACTGCATTTCGTGATCACATAAGATGAGGTGAGATACGGGCGCAGGACACGCTCTACTTCTTCTATTTGGATTTTGATACCGCCGCTATCGATGACGTTATCAAGGCGACCAAGAATACGAAAATCGGTTCGGTCTGGGCAGATTTCGGCTATATCGCTCGTCACTACCGGATACTCGCACACTAAGGGTGCATCGATAACCAGACAACCAGCAGCATTGAGTCCGACTGTAACAGTATCGAAAGGCGTATAATAATCGCTGGCCGTAGGGCCACTCAAACGTCGGAGCGCGATGTGCGATAAAGTTTCAGTCATTCCATAAGTACTCCATACAGCATTGGGAAACGACCGGAGCTGAACCGCCAACAAGTCGTCAATGGCCCCACCACCAATAATCAAATGTTTAATTTGCCGCAATCGTTCTCGCTCCTCAGGTACTTGCAAGGAATTAAACACTTGCATTGGTACCATTGCCGCAAACGTAACAGGGCGTGTAAGACTACGCAACGGATGACCGCTGGGGGCGACCGAAATCAAATCCAACTGCCGCTCGATGGCGCGTACCACCATCATCTTACCTGCAATGTAATCGAGCGACATACAGAGTAGGGCCGAATCACCAGGGTGTAGCCTCAGAAAGTCGCACGTGATGCGGGCCGAATTACACATACGTTGTTTTTCTACCCACATTGGTTTGGGGGCGCCTGTCGATCCACTGGTATGCACCAACATACGTGGCGACGAACTGTGCCAGTCGGTCAAGAATTCTTTCAGTGTCATTTCGCAGTGAACCAAAGTTTGTCTCCTCGTATGCTTAAAGGCTTCGGAATGTTATCGGTAAAGAGTTGTCCCGTCCCCAAGCCCTGCGGTAGATCGATATTGGGACCGTAAAATCGGGCAGCAAGTTGAGCAATGGCATTTAGCCCTACGTTGCTTTCGAGTGCGCTGGTGATCCACGAACCTATTCCACGCGCCCGAGCCAACGTAATCCACTCCTCAATGCCGCGCATTCCTCCGTGCAAAGAGGGTTTGAGAATGATATAAGCAGGACGAATTCGGTCGAGTAGTTCGGCTTTCATTGCTGGCAAATTTACGCCGATAAGCTCTTCGTCGAGTGCTATCGGAATGGGTGATTGACAACAGATACGAGCCATCTCATCCCACTGATGCTGCCGAATGGGTTGCTCGACAGAATGGATGGCATAGGGGGCGAACCGTTCCAAACGGGCGAGTGCCTCGTCGGGCGCAAATCCGCCATTGGCATCCAGCCGCAACTCAACTTGCTCTTTGCCAAAATGCGTGCGAACACAACGCACGAGTCGTAACTCGCTTTCAAAATCGATGGCGCCAATCTTCAATTTAATACATTGGAAACCGAGTTTCAGTTTCTCCTCCAATCGCGCGTACATCTCTTCGAAAGTACCCATCCACACCAATCCGTTGATACTAATTCCCGCTTCACCTCGACTAAAAGGCGAATCGAAAAGAACATCACTACCGCCCGCATTAAGTTGTGCGAACGCTGTTTCTAACCCGAAAAGGATAGATGGATAAGGGCGCAATGCATCATAGGGAATCGCTCCCGTAATCTCCACTTGCGCACAAACATCCCGCAAGATTTGCTCGTACTGAGGCACAGCATCACAACTCAGGTCGGGTAACGGCGCACACTCCCCTACTCCTTTCACACCCGGCATTCTGCAATCAATCACAGTCAACAACCAACAACGTCTCGTTTGATATACGCCTCGCGATGTTCCCGCCGGTCGCTTAAAATGCAATACTTTCTCAGAAACCGTTATTTGAAACACTCTTTTCATTAAAAATCAAGGAAACTTCGGATATTTGTCAAAGTCGGGTTTACGCTTTTCAAGGAATGCTTTGCCGCCTTCCTGAGCTTCATCCATTGTGTAATAGAGCATCGTGGCATCGCCGGCAAGTTCCTGAATACCTGCTTGACCATCGAGTTCGGCATTGAGTCCGGCCTTAATCATCCGCAAAGCCAACGGCGAACGCTCCATCATCGTTTCAGCCCAAGCCACACACTCATCTTCTAATTGAGTCAAAGGAACCACTTTGTTAACCATCCCCATCCGTTCAGCTTCGATGGCCGAATATTGATTACACAAGAACCAAATCTCCCGAGCCTTCTTTTGGCCTACTTGACGGGCCAAATACGATGCGCCGAAACCGGCATCGAAACTGCCCACTTTGGGACCGGTCTGGCCGAAAACAGCATTCTCGCTCGCAATGGTAAGGTCACACATCACGTGCAAAACGTGGCCACCACCGATGGCATAACCATTAACCATCGCAATGACCGGCTTGGGAAGACGACGAATTTGCATCTGAACATCAAGCACATTTAGTCTTGGAATGCCGTCAATCCCAACATATCCTCCGCGCCCTTTGACGTGCATATCGCCACCGGAACAGAATGCTTTATCACCAGCACCGGTTAAAATAACCACCCGAATGCCCTGCGCCTCGCGGCAATAAGTAAATGCCTGAGACATCTCCCACGTGGTGAGCGGTGTAAAAGCATTGCGATAACGCGGTCGGTTGATCGTAATTTTTGCAATGTGATGATACTCTTCAAACAGAATTTCTTTAAAACTGAACCCTTGAATGGGCGTCCATTGTCTTGTTGCCATATCGTTTTTTGAGTTTTTAAGTTGATGAGTATATAAGTTTTTAGGAATTAAAGCAATGGTTAAACATCGCCTCAAACTCTGCTAACGCCCGACTGTCTTCTTGAATATCGGTAAAGACTTCCAGTAAGACGGGGCTTTCAGATTCCAATGACAAAAAATCGGACATCGCAGAACGATGCAACTCTTCCTCATTGTGCGCGCAGAGATACGTTAGACCATACGTCTGGCACAGGCTTTCGGCACTGGTATGGTGACACCCCATTACCAATTGCTCACGAGCAGCACTTTGTTTCAGCCCTTCAAAACGATTGAATATACCACCGCCGCTATTATTCAGCAATAGGATTCGTAGGTTTCCACGCAACCGTTCATTCCATAACGCATTCTGATCATAGAAAAAACTCAAGTCACCAATCACCAAATAAATGCGTTCGCGACATACCAACGAAAAACCTGCCGCCGTAGACAACGACCCTTCTATACCATTGACACCTCGATTCACATAATGATAACGACGACCATAAATGTTTCCTACTCTCACAGAAGAACTATTGGCATAATGCACAAAAGCCATTCCGTGAAGCTGATCATTCATCTTCTGTTCAAACATTCGTACTACCGCCATCTGAGAATAAGGCGGTATAAAGGTATCAATACAATCTTCGGCCCGCATCATCAACGTCTGCCATAACGCACAATAAGCCTGATGCGCACCATTGACAGCTCCTTCCCACAATCTGTCGGGTAGACTTTCCACCCCACACTCGATGACATATTGCAGTTGCATAAATGTATCGTGCACCACACCATCTTCACTAATGGCCCACGATTCGATGTTCCGTGCCTGGCGAAGAAACTGTTTCAGTCGTTTGCTGACAATGTTTCCGCCGATATAAAGGATCAAATCCGGCAGATAACGAGTGTCATCTCCGATCATCATCAATACCTCTTCGATATGCGACTCGTTACCAAATCCACTGAGAGATTCCTGCAAGATGACGGCATTCTGCCGATTCAGAGTAATCCAGAAAGGAGAAATCACATTCTCAGACACTTGTCCGATGACAATCATCGGCTTTGAAGCATGTTCCAAATGTTTTTTTAATTTGGAGAAAGCAACTACTTGCGGAGAATAGGCGGACAGCCATTCGATCTTACGTTCACTCGGAAGTGCAAGTACGGAAAAATCATATAGCGGTTCAGAAATCGGAACATTGATATGCACCGGACCACTACCGCGCTGTCGGGCGGCCATCAAAGCCTCGTTGACCAATCGATTACAATACCATCGTTCTTCATCATTCTCGGGTTCAGGAAGTGTAACCGCTTTACGAACAAAACGGCCCAAGGCATCCGGTTGCGATAATGTCTGCCCGTCAAGCTGGTCGATCCACGCCGCAGGCCGATCTGCTGAGACAGCTATAATAGACTGATGCTGATAATAAGCTTCGGCTATTGCGGGAGCGAGATTGAGCAAAGCCGATCCCGAAGTGACACAAACGACGACAGGCTGTTGCAAAAATTGCGCCATTCCCAAAGCATAAAAGCCTGCCGAACGTTCGTCGGTTACAGGATGACAAGCAATTTCCGAGCACTCATTCAGATTGTGAACGATAGGCGCATTGCGCGAACCGGGACACACGACAGCATTCCGTACACCGTGCACTACTAACAAAGCTGTTAATATATTGACATTCTCTTTATTGCAAAACATTATTTATGAGTTTGTGAGTTCATTTTTTAGTTGATAAGTTTTTAAGTTCTTTAGTTTGTGAGTTTCGAAGAAATCAACTTATAAACTTAAAAACTAACCAACTCAAAAACTAACTCATCAATTTAAAAACTTCCAATGCCGTTTCCATTTTCGCCTCAGTCTCATCCCATTCCTGCTGTTCCGTACTGTCGGAAAGCAATCCACCACCGGCATAAAGCCGATAATAGTTGTCAAGAATCTGCATACAACGCAGCGAGACATAGAGATGTGTTGCACTGTCAGGATCGAACGGTCCTGCAAAACCGCTGTAATAACGCCGCGATATATGCTCATTAGCAAGGATGAAACGGTACGCCTCGTCTTTGGGAAGACCGCAAATAGCTGGTGTAGGATGTAAAGCGTTGATCAGATCGCCGATCTTTCGCCCATCAGGCAACGTAAAACGAAAATCGCTGCGCAGATGAACAAGCTGCCCAGCACGCACAGTTCGCGGTTCCGTCTCGGTAATGCCTGCGCCGAACCGACCTAAACAGTGTGCCAAATAAGTAGAAACATAGCGTTGCTCCTGAATATTTTTATCCGACCATAGTGCCTCGCCGCACACCTCGCCTCGCCATTTCATCGTACCAGCAAGTGCCATCGTATGCCAATCCGACCCGTTTCCATCGAGCAGAATCTCCGGAGTAGCCATCAGCCAGGTTCCACACGCCGGTGCAGAAAACAACGACACAAACAGCTGCGGATATAAACAGCAAGCCCGAAAAAACAGTGCCTCTGCCCCAACAACCTCGTTTGCCACCACCTCTGCACTGCGCGCCAGGACGATTTTGCTGAAAGTACCGTTGCAAATCGATCGGTGAAACCGTACGAAATCGGCCGAATAACCCGCACGATCAGTCGTGATTGTAATCGGGATAGGCGTTTGCAGAACCGTTTCCAACAGCGGGACGGGATGTTCCTCCACCTCATCAGGCATGAGCAGAAGCATCGGGCAATCGGTCGATACAGCAAAAGGAGCCATCACAAAACCGCTCTGCCTGCCAAGTTCTGCAGCTGACGACAACGCGCGAGGTCTTCCGCAAGATTGTCGCAGCAGCGTATAGCGGTTGCAGAAAGGCAGTCGATAATAAGCAAAGCTTTCCATCTTACTTGGTCGTACGCACGATATAGTTGGTCACTTGTACCGTAGAGATAAGATCGCCGGCACTGTCTCTTATTTCCACCAGCCATTGATGCAGCGTGCGCCCCTTGTGCTGCAGTCGGGCAAAAGCCGTCACCGTATCGCCCTCTATCACCGCTTTGACGTGGCTTCCACTGACATTGATACCCACACTGATCTTTCCCGGACAAAGCGCCAATGAGCCGACACCGGCCAGATTCTCCGCCAATGCTAACGAAGCGCCGCCACTGAGGAAACCGAACGGTTGCCGGTTACGCTCGTCTACAAGCATTCTGGCCATACAAGTGTCGTCTTCTGGCGTAGAAATAAACTCCATTCCGAGTGCCGAAGACAGGCTCGGCCGTTTCTCAATCGTCTCTTTGATATGTTCGATATTCATTATCCGATCCTCCATTTATCCTCTTGCAAAGATACGACTTTTTATCAGAATAATGAAAACGGCTGGGAGATTCGTAGCAAGAAATAAAAGGTCGATCATCGAAACCGGGAAAACCTGCCATCATTTTAGAAAGAGATATTGTCATTTCGAGGGAAAAGTACAAACACTTTCATCAGAAACCCTATATTCCCCAGGTCTTCCGCACCATATTCTCTATTCATCTTCCCATTTAGCCTCAATAATTTCCGTGAAGTAGTTAGAATCCTATGCAGTGAATTTTCTTTTGCGTTTGAGAGTATTCTTGCGTATGAAAAAGAACTATCACAAGCGTTGCAATACCGTCCGCAATTTCTTCTTGGTGGACAGGGTGACTTTTATGCAGATTAAGAACTCTGATCACAAGAGTAGTCTTAAACGCAAAAGAAAACTGACAGCCTGGACTCCAATGATTTCATAGAAGTCATAGACGAAGAATGAGAACTATAAGAACAAATTTGGTACGTCAGACCTGATCTATAGGTTGCTATAAGAACGGCTCATTGGAATTTCTCGATATCAATGGTATATTTTGGTCTACAATCCCATACGAAATAAACGATTAAAACAGCAATTGTGAATTTCGATTCAGTCAATAAGACGTAAACACGAAGAACAGTAATCCTCGTTAGCGCTATTTCTCTGTACGCCTTATATCAGAAGAATCTGATCTCAGAAACAACAGAATATTTAAAAGTCTTGGCAAAATACTTGCCTAAGACTTTAATTATTTCATTACTTACTCCCAATCATCCCAACATAAACCGTATTTGGCATTCACTTCGTG
>NZ_CAUTUT010000025.1:0-25431 GCF_963541955.1 Hoylesella pleuritidis
TCGTATGGTCTACGATATTTTACTCTTGGTGTCGTTATCAGATTCTTCAATTCATTTTCATCTCTCTTATTGAGTGCCTTTAGCTGGTCGTCAATATTGATAAAAAGATATTCCGCAATCAGTGTTTGTACATCTTTTCCTTGTGGGTCAATCTTTCCTGTGAAAAGATAACTCTTCAGTTCTTCTGGACAGAGTAAATCAAGGAAAGTTGTTTTGAATTTTCCTTGTTCACCTGTAAGAACTAAACATGTATGATTACGACACTGCAAATCATCCATAGCATTTACAACAACCGCAACCAGCCATTTCACAAAGTAGTGTTTCCATTTATCAGGTTTTGTACCATAATACTTGTTATTGATTTTTACGGTGCAAATGAAAAAAGTGTTTCCTCTGTATCCTAAGACACTGAAGAAACACTATAAAAACACAATAATTTTGTGTGCTATTCTATTATTTGGTGGGCGGAAAGGTTTTATACAATAGGTATAGTGCCCTTCTTCTCATCATCATGAAGATGGCTTTTTATGCTTCCAACTTCCGCATCTTTAATCACTTACTTAACATGCCTTCTCCTTTCGCAACTCATCAAGATAGCGGGCGGTGATGACACCAGAGGGCAAAGCAATAACGGCTATACCGAACAGAGACGAAAGCATACTAACGAAACGACCGACATCGGTGACAGGGCACATATCGCCATAACCTACCGTGGTAAGTGTCACGGTTGCCCAATACAAAGCATCAAAGAAAGAGCGGAAGGTAGGCTGACCTGTATATGGGTTTATGTGGGGTTCGACATTGAACAGTATGAGTGCCGTTACAAAGATGTAAATCAGTGCCAATACCAAAACGGAGGACAGCACCTGACGCTCCTTGTAGAGTATGGACAGAAACAGGCGCATCTTGCTCGATATTCCAAATATCTTCAGCACCCTTGTCAGCCTCAGCAGACGCACGAAGCGGAACAGCTTGAAGGCTGGGGTGAGCAGCGTAACGGCAGGCAAGATGGACAGCAGGTCTATGATTGCCATAACAGAAAACGGATAGGTAAGGAACGCCGTCTTGCGATTGTTATTCCTAATGTCAGCCGTACCCCACCTCAGCAGGTAGTCGATGATGAACACGAGCGTAGAGCCGAGTTCCGTGTACCAAAACGCCTTGTGCGACTTCATAAACATAAGCGGCAGGAGGCTTACGAGAATGGCAAGTACCATGAACCGGTCGTAAGCCGCGCCTATCCGGTCGGTATGCGATTGTCGGTCAATAATGTCTGCAATCTTTTGTCTGTTCATATTGCTAAGTGATTTCTTCCGGACTAACGATATTGGACACGTTTGTCTAACTCGCTGGACACGTTAATCCAATTAATTGGACACATTAGTCCACCACATTGGACAAACGTGTCCAAAGTTGCATGTTATGTATCTTTCCGTAAGAACCTGTTAAGGAGCTGTCAGAGTATGTCAAGTATAGGGGGGCGAGATACCTACTTGTATCTTGCCAACCGCATCAGTGCGGAGTATTGTTCTTCATAGCGGTCGAACTCGATGGCACTGCCGTCGTAGCCCATTTCGGTAAAGGCGAGGCGGACGTCTCGTTGCTCTTCCTCGGTGATGGCGCGGCGCAGCTGCTTCACCTTGTAATAAACGTCAGCGCCGAAGCACGACATGACTTTCCATTTTGCTCCGTGCAAGTCGGCAGCGCGCACGTTGTCGTAGATGCGGGAGATGCCCCACGCGTAGCGTTCCTTGTGGTCGGGGGCATAGAGCGGACAGGGTTGCGCGCCCGTTATCACGGCCGGATTTGCCACGGCATAGCTCTCCCGCGTGTTCTTTGCGAGCATCTTGTGTGCCGCGTGCCGCAAGCATTCGTTTGCTCGCTCGCAGTTCGCTCCGCTGCAATGGGCGAAGCTGCTGCCTAATTGGTTGTATTCTTCGAGGGTCATAGTAGGTTATGATTTAATATTGGTTTACTATAAAGGAGAAAAAGATGTTGGTGCATCTTTTCACCCTTTTTGTTTTGCTGCTCTGTAATCTTTTGTTACTTGTCTTTTATTTCTCGATAGGGAAATATATCAGCGTTTCGAACAACATATATTCGGTTTCTATAATCACCTTCTGTTCCAGGAAGCCCCATTGCATTTATAACTTTGCTTCTAATTTGTCGTTCTGATTCCGCCATCTCTATATCGTATTTTTGAGTTGTTTCATTTTCATGGTCAAAATACAATATAACGCTATTAGAACTTTTATATCGCAGTGCAATAGAATCCCACCAAATTTTGTCTGTTGTGCCAAGCGAAGTTCCATATATGTAGAAGATATGTCCATCCCTTATTATATTCGCACATTCAGCATCAATATTCTCTCCTAATTCGGCATTACCTTTTGGTTTTACTATCAAATCGAGTAGGGCTTCGTCTTTTCTGAACTCTTCATTTTCTATCTGCTCTGCATTATTCACCCCAAATAGTACATAATCATTTTTAAGTGTACGGTGAATATGTCTTACACTTATATGTGAGTTTTCATTTGTATGTCCATCAAGTAACCTCTCGATTGTACTTGTGTAATTGAAGCTTATGATATTTGAATATACTTCGTCCTTTGTAATAGCATTGTTGAGAAAGTCTTGTCGTAATTTGAGGGATCTCAAGTATTGCTCTGGGCTTTCTAAGTCATGGAAGAATTTATCTTTTTCTTCTTCTGACGGAGTAGGTGATTGCTTTTCAACATTTTTGAGGTAATTGATAAGTTCTCTATTAGCGTTCCTGCAAAGATCCTTAAATAACTCTATATTAGTCTCACCTTTTGTAAATGCACCTAACGCCACTTCCAAGTCTTTCCATTTGTCCTGTCCTTCAGAAATCTTTCGCTTTATTTTAAGAAGAAATCTGTCTTTAATATCTCCAATTTCATTAGATGGGGTATCTAATGTTTTATAATATTTTAGAAAGCTGGGGTAATCGGTGGGCATACCCATTCTTAAATCAAATCCATTTCCTATAATATAAACAGCATTTGCCATACGTTTTAAGTTTTTTAATTAAACAAAATAATCGCAGCAATCCTTTCGAACTGCTGCGATTACAATACTATTTATTCTTACTTGACTTCCTCGAAGTCGGCATCTTGCACGGTGTCGTCGGGATTGCTTTCTGACTGCTGACCGCCTTGTGCTGCATCAGGACCGGGCTGTGCACCGCCTTGATACATCTGTGCACTGGCTTCCTGAACAGCAGTGTTGAGGGCTGCGGTTGCCGTGTCGATAGCTGCGATGTCGGCTGCCTTGTGGGCATCTTTCAGCTGCTGGAGGGCTGTCTCGATGGGAGCTTTCTTGTCGGCCGGTATCTTGTCGGCATTGTCCTTCAAGAAGTTCTCGGTGGTGAATATCATCGAGTCGGCTTGGTTGAGCTTGTCCACCTTCTCGCGCTCGGCCTTGTCGGCTGCGGCGTTCTGCTCGGCCTCGGCCTTCATGCGGTCGATTTCTTCCTGACTCAAGCCGCTGCTTGCTTCGATGCGTATCTTCTGTTCCTTGCCCGTGGCCTTGTCCTTTGCGCTTACGTTGAGGATACCGTTGGCATCAATGTCGAACGTTACTTCAATCTGCGGAACACCGCGACGTGCCGGTGCGATGCCTTCGAGGTTGAACTGTCCGATACTCTTATTCTGTGCAGCCATCGGACGCTCGCCCTGCAACACGTGGATGGTTACAGCCGTCTGGTTGTCCACTGCCGTGGAGAACGTTTCGCTCTTCTTGGCCGGAATGGTAGTATTAGCTTCGATGAGCTTCGTCATCACACCACCCATTGTCTCGATACCGAGTGTCAGCGGAGTTACGTCGAGCAACACGATGTCGCCCACACCGCTCTCCTTATTTAATATAGCACCTTGGATAGCTGCACCCACAGCCACTACTTCATCGGGGTTCACACCCTTGGAAGGTTCTTTGCCGAAGTAGTTTTTCACCAATGTCTGAACGGCCGGGATACGACTCGAACCGCCAACGAGGATTACTTCGTCAATGTCTGACGTAGAGAGTTTGGCGTCTTTGATGGCGTTCTGGCACGGAACGAGACAAGCCTGGATCAAAGCGTGTGCTAACTGCTCAAACTGTGCACGCGTGAGCGTCTTTACTAAGTGCTTGGGCACACCGCCCTCGGCCGAGATATACGGCAGGTTGATTTCCGTAGACGTAGTGCTTGAGAGTTCAATCTTCGCCTTTTCGGCTGCCTCTTTCAAGCGTTGCATTGCCATCGGATCTTTGCTGAGGTCGATTCCCTCATCGGCTTTGAAGCCCTGCACAAGCCAGTCGATGATTACTTGGTCGAAATCATCACCACCCAAGTGGGTATCTCCATTGGTTGAGAGCACCTCGAACACGCCGCCGCCAAACTCTAAGATAGAAATATCGAACGTACCTCCACCCAAGTCGAACACGGCAATCTTCATATCCTTGTTGGCCTTATCTACACCGTAAGCCAGAGCAGCCGCCGTAGGCTCGTTGACGATACGCTGAACGTTGAGGCCTGCAATCTGACCGGCCTCTTTGGTTGCCTGACGCTGCGAGTCGGAGAAGTATGCCGGAACGGTGATCACGGCGTCGGTTACTTCCTGTCCAAGATAGTCTTCAGCAGTCTTCTTCATCTTCTGAAGCACCATTGCAGAGATTTCCTGCGGGGTATATTTACGACCGTCGATGTCTACCCGCGGATAACCGCTTTCATTCACCACCGTAAACGGCACGCGTTCAGCCTCTTTACGACATTGCTCATAGGTCTCGCCCATAAACCGTTTGATGGAATAGACGGTGTTTTGGGGGTTGGTAATGGCCTGACGTTTGGCCGGATCGCCCACCTTGCGTTCTCCGTCTTTCACGAAACCCACGACCGACGGCGTGGTGCGTTTGCCTTCGCTGTTAGCGATTACTACCGGTTCGTTTCCTTCAAATACAGAAACGCAACTGTTTGTAGTACCTAAGTCGATTCCAATAATCTTTCCCATAATTGTATGTTTTATTTTTTGTTATTATCAATATTTATCGGCCTTGCGGTCATTTCCACCTCCGAGTGAGCCGTTTTTCGGTATAACCTGTCGCATATGCTCTATAAGCAGATGTGCCCTAACAAGACATTTTCCCTATCAATGGCAAAGGGTGTGCCAACGACTGACGTGTGACAATATGGCAGAAAACACTTTTCGTCGTACAATCTACCGTTAAAAGCCGTGCAATCGATTGTTAAACAGCCGGCGATTAAGCGTTAAACAGCGTGCGATCGACCATTAGTCAGAATCCAACTCATATCTAACAACAATTGCAATGATAAATGACGAATCGCAAATTATTCTTTATGAATTGCTGAAAACAGCCCGGTTTGAAAACTTTTCATTATCTTTGCAGCCATCACACCAATGCATCGACAATGCCGATTATTAACATCACATCCCTCGCACAGCCCGGTGTAGAAATGTTCAGCACGCTTACCGAGGCCCAACTTCGCAACCGCATCGAGCCAGACAAGGGTATTTTCATTGCCGAAAGTCCCAAGGTCATCCACGTGGCATTGGATGCCGGCTGCGAGCCTTTGGCTCTGTTGTGCGAGCAGCGGCATATAAACGGAGATGCGGCGGCGATTATCCGCAGGTGTGCCGACCTACCCGTGTATACCGGCGAGCGCTCGCTGCTGGCGTCGCTCACCGGCTATACACTTACGAGGGGTGTACTCTGTGCAATGCGCCGACCAAAAAGGCTACCGGTGGAAGACGTTTGTCGTGACGCCACCCGCATCGCAGTGATTGACGGTGTGGTCGATACCACCAATATCGGAGCTATCTTTCGCTCGGCCGCAGCACTCGGAATCGACGGTATTTTGCTCACACCCGACTCGTGCGATCCGTTAAATCGGCGTGCCGTTCGGGTGTCGATGGGGGCGGTATTCCTGATTCCTTGGACGTGGACTGACCGCCCTGTCGACAGTCTCCGGGCATTAGGCTTCCGGACGGCGGCGCTGGCTCTCACGGAGAAATCCGTCTCCATCGACGATCCGCAGCTGCGATCCGAACCCCGTCTGGCCATCATTCTTGGGACAGAGGGCGACGGACTGCCGTGTGAAACCGTGGCAGCAGCCGACTATGTGGCCCGCATTCCGATGAGCCACGGTGTAGATTCGCTCAACGTGGCAGCGGCTTCTGCAGTCGCATTCTGGCAACTTCGTAAATCATTTTAAACATTTTAAATCCTCAACGACAATGAAACAAACAAAATTTTCACTCCTTGCGGCCGTTGCCGCGCTGTGTCTCACAGCCCTGCTGACCGTGCAATGCACGCAGACCGGCAGCCAACATTTCCGTATCAAAGGACATCTGACCGATGCAAAAGACTCACTTACGATCTCCATCACAGACCTCGAAAAAGGCAGTCTATCGGCACGCGACACTACGATTGCCGTCAGCAACGGGGCTTTCGATGTGACACTGCCCGTAGACAATATCAGTTTCATACAGATTTTCAACAAGTTGTCTAATGAAAGCAACATCCCCGAAGGGCTCGCTCTCTTTGCAGTTCCCGGCGAAAAACTCACTATTGAGGGCAGTTTTTCCGATTCCTGCCGGTTCGGTGGTTCCGATTTCTATCGCCAATACAATGAAGTGATGCAGGCCATACAACCTTTCCAGCACAAGCTCGCTGCCATCGGACGCAATTACAATCAGTTAGCAGCTAAGGCAACTGTGCCCGAAGAAAAAATGGAAGAGCTGATGGAGCAAGAAAGAACGATTTCCGACCAGCGCACAAAAGCCATTCTTGCCTTTGCCAAAGCGCATCCCGACAACGAGGCTTCCATAGCTTTCCTGCTCTATCTTGATGAAGAAAGTGGACAGGAACTCATCAAAGCGCTTTCGCCAGAAATACGGAACGGCAGATTCAAAAAGCTGATTCAAACCATTACTTCTCCCAAGCGAGAGACGGAAGAAACCCAGAAAGCATCGAAACAAGAAGGTGCTACGGCGCCTGATTTCACGCTTCGCGACATCAATGGACAGTCATTCACGCTCTCATCGCTGCGCGGCAAGTATGTCATTCTCGACTTTTGGGGCTCGTGGTGCGGCTGGTGCATCAAGGGAATTCCCGCAATGAAGGAAGCATACAATAAATATAAAGGTAAGATGGAGATCGTGGGCATCGACTGTCAAGACTCTGAAGCTGACTGGAAAAAGACCGTTAAAGAGCACGCAATGCCGTGGATTCAGGTGGCAAACGGTACCGGATCCTCAGATGCTATACGTCTTTACGGTGTAGAAGGATTCCCCACCAAAGTGATTATAGACCCTGCCGGCAAGATATTGAAGGTGACAGTGGGTGAAGATCCTGCCTTTTATGACTACCTAAAAAATGTGTTGGCAAATTGATGAGTTGATAAGGAGACGAATGAACGAGCAAACGAGTGGACGAGTTGACAAGTAAACGAGTGGACAAGGGGGCAAGTTGATGAGCAGACGAGTTGACAAGTAAACAAGTAGACGCGTAAGTGAAACTTGTCTTATTCATTCTCCTTGTCCCCTTGTCTACTCGTTTACTCGTCCTCTTGTTTACTTATCCCCTCGTCTACTCATCACTTGTCAACTCGTCTACTCATTCATACAGGTGGAACATCCGTTCCATCATTTTCCATTTGTCGTCGGACGTATCGCCGGCTTTGCATTGCTGGAACACCGAAACAAAATCTTCCCACTCCTGTTGGCGCGGAAGCGTGGCCAGACGAGCCATTGCCGCATCCCAGTCGAAATCGAGCGGTGTCTCTACAATCATCATCAGACGATTGCCCGAGATGTAAAGCTCCATCTCCAAGATACCCACCGAGCGAATACCTTCATTGATTTCGCGCCAGAAATGCGCCTCATCGTGCGCTCGGCGATACTTTTTTATCAATTCGGCATCGTTTTTCAGCTCCATCGTTTGGCAATAGCGCTTCACAGGTCGGCCGTATTCCTTCACTTTGTAACCTTCTGTCATAGTCGTTTGAATATAGTTTCAGATGCAAAGTTAACAAATCCGGTACAGAGAAACGGACTTTTCGGATAGAAATGTGTAACTTTGCGGTTGCCTAATCAAAAATATTCGACGAATGAACAAACCAATATCGCTGTTGCTGGGTATCGCTGCCGGAAGTTCTGTCAGCGCACAAGCACAGCACGACAATCGGCCCAACATCATTCTCTTTTTAGTAGATGATATGGGCTGGCAGGAGACTTCCGTACCCTTTTACAAACAAAAGACACTGCTCAACGAGCGTTATCGCACGCCGAATATGGAGCGTCTGGCTCGCCAGGGAGTCAAATTCACGCAGGCGTATGCCTGTGCCATCTCGTCGCCTTCGCGTTGTAGTCTGCTCTCAGGGATGAATGCGGCTCGGCACCGAGTAACCAACTGGACGCTGAAATATAACACGCAGACAGATGCCAAAGACCCGGAAATCGTACCGCCCGACTGGAATTGCAACGGCATTCAGCCCGACACGGTGACGAGCGAGCACGACCGACATCTCACCACGCTCATTACCGCTCTGCCACAACTGCTCAAAGACAACGGTTATTACACCATCCACTGCGGCAAAGCGCACTTCGGAGCACAGACCACAACGGGTGCCGACCCGACCAGTTTCGGCTTTCAAGTGAACATTGCGGGTGGAGCTAATGGTGCACCGGCCAGTTATCTGGCACAGGAAGACTACGGGAAAGGCGATTTCCACGTATCGGGATTGGAACAATATTATGCCCGCGGCACATTTCTTACAGAAGCATTGACACTCGAAGCGCTGAAAGCCGTCGGCCAACCCATCGCGCGTCGGCAACCGTTTTTCCTCTATATGTCTCATTATGCCATACACGCGCCTTACAATCCCGACGTTCGTTTCACCAAAAATTATATGGATGCAGATGGGAAAGGAGTATATGATCCGATGTTGAAAGCGCCGCTCAACGTACAGGAAATCAATCACGCCGCTCTCATCGAAGGGATGGATAAGAGTTTAGGAGATATTATGGATTATCTGGAAGCGCGTCCGGAAGTGGCCCGCAACACCATTATCATCTTTATGTCGGATAACGGCGGACAAGCCATCAATATCCGGCAGGGGCGCATCAATTATGATCAGAACTACCCGGCACGTGCCGGTAAGGGCTCGGCTTTGGAAGGAGGAGTACACGAACCAATGTTAGTGAGTTGGCCGGGAGTGACCCGCGGCGGAACAATCAACAACAATCGCGTAATGATCGAAGACTTCTTCCCAACCATTCTCGATATGGCCGGCATCCGAAAATACCGCACTTCGCAGATCGTAGACGGACGTAGCTTTGTCGATGTCATCAAGAATCCTACCTTGAAACGCGACCGCGAGATCATCTGGCACTATCCCAATCTTTGGACAACGGGCATCAGCGAGCGCGACGGTTACGGCCCGTCATCATCGATTATGCGCGGAAACGACCACCTGATTTATTATTGGCGCACGGGCAAATGCGAACTCTACGACATCAATCAAGACATCGGCGAGGCACATAATTTAGCCATCGAACAGCCAAAACGAGCCGATCGATTGTTAAAACGCCTTTTCAAGCGTCTCAAAGAATATCGGGCTCAATTCCCGATGAGAATTAAAGGCGCGAAATAATAAATGTAGAGTTGCCGCACTTTACGCGATAACGAATAAGAAAAGACGAATTGCTTTCCATCAAAGGCAATTCGTCATTTCTGTAATTCTTCATTGCGCACAGCGCAATCATTCGTCACCCCGCATTCCACATTCGTCATTCCGCTCAGCGAACGGTCTTTCGGATGGGGTCGTTATACTGCACCTGCAATCTCAACAACTCCTTTTTCAACTTTCCGGTAATCTGCTCCGTACCCGGCTTCCCATAGAGATTGTGCAACTCTTCGGGATCGGTCTTCAAATCGTAAAGCTCCCACGCATCGATATCGTTATAGAAATGGATGAGCACATAGCGGTCGGTCTTCACGCCATAATGTCTGCAAACGGAATGTTCGGCAGGATATTCGTAGTAGTGATAATAAAGAGATTTGCGCCAGTTCTTCACTTTTTTCCCTTCGAGCAACGGAAGCATCGACACCCCTTGGATGTCTTTCGGCACTTCGACACCGGCTAAATCGAGAAAAGTCGGTGCGTAATCGATGTTCTGTACCATCTCCGTGATATCACCTTTCTTACCTCCCGGCAGATAGACTAACAACGGCGTGCGGAACGACTCTTCATACATAAAGCGCTTGTCGAACCATCCGTGCTCGCCCATATAAAATCCTTGGTCGGATGTATAGACAATCATTGTATTGTCTAAAAGCCCGTTTGCACGGAGATGGGCAATCACCCGTCCCACATTTCGGTCTATCGAGTGAATCACCCGCAGATAATCGTGCATATAACGCTGGTATTTCCACTCGGCCAAGGCCTTTCCCGAAAGCTTCATCTCCTTGAATTTGCGAATCACCGGTTCATAATGCGCATCCCATTGAGCCCGCTGCGAGGGCGTCATCCGCAGATAAGAGGCACGTCCCCACTTCTCTAATTCAGGGTCGGAATGTATCTCGTTCTCCTTGTCTGCCATCTTCAAGTCATACACCAAGTCCATATCCTTGATGATACTCATCTTTTGTTTGTCCGCAGCTTTGCGCCCGGCATAATCGTCATAGAATGTACTGGGAATAGGATAAATCTTTTCCGAATAGAGATCCAGGTCGCAGGTGTCGGGAGCCCAGACGCGATGTGGCGCCTTGTTGTGCAGTAACAGACAGAAAGGTTTGGTCTTGTCGCGTTTGTTTCCGAGCCAATCGAGCGCCAGATCTGTCACGAGATTGGTCACATAACCGCGTCTGCACAGCTGTTGTCCGTTACATTTGAAACCGGGATTATAATAATCTCCCTGCCCGATCAGGATGTCCCAATAGTTGAAACCGGTGGGATCGGATGTCAAATGCCACTTACCGATGATGGCAGTTTCATATCCCGCTTTCTGCAATAGCTTCGGAAAAGTTTGCTGGCCGCCGTCAAACGTCTTGGTATTGTCTGTAAATCCGTTGGCGTGACTGTGTTTTCCCGTCAGCATACAAGCCCGCGACGGCCCGCTGAGCGAATTTGCCACGTAGCTGTTTGTGAATCGAACACCGTGGTCGGCAATCCAATCGAGGTTGGGTGTATTGATAAATCGCTTGTCATAAGTACTGATTGTCTGATACGAGTGGTCGTCGCTCATAATGTAGACAATGTTCATCGGTCTTTTCACTTGTCCCGAATTACTCTGGGCCAACACGCCACAGACAGGGAAAGCCATTGTTATTCCTGCCAGCGAGAGGGGCAATTTTCTGTTCATTTCATCATTTGTTTAAGGTTGAGACACCCATTTTCTGCGGCTGCCTATATATTCTGCACCATTAGATACGACACAAAATTACTGAAAATGTCTATCTAAAAAGAATTTTAACAATAATTTTCGGCAATATTTACGGCAGTTATTTCCAAGACAGCCCCTACTCTTTCCCTTACCAGAAGACAATCAACTGAATATCAACGGGATATGACCCAGTAAAAGCATTGTCGCTTATCGGATTACGATTAACGATAAACCGGACCGCAATTAACAATGAAATGCACACGCATTAACCGCTAATCGTAGGTTGATTGACATCCTTTCATTTCTTGAAACATAATTACCAGAATATCAATATATTACAATTCGATTTTCCGACAATCGTTCTCTTTTTTCTTAGTAGTAGAAGGAGGACAGGGCTAGAACGCAAGATGGTTGATGATATAATCCCTGCACTCCTCCATCAACCACTTCGGTGTGCTGGTGGCTCCGCATATTCCGACTGTCCGAACACCCTGAAACCAATGCATATCGATTTCTTCTGCCCGTTCGATATGATAGCTGTTTGGGTTCACACGTTTGCATTCGCCATATAGAACTTTACCGTTCGAGCTCTTATGTCCACTGACAAAGAGTATCACTTCGTGTTTGGATGCAAAACCGGAAATATTCGGCATCCGGTTGGCTACTTGTCGGCAGATGGTGTCGAAACTCTTGAACGTGGCACCGGAAGCGATATGGCTCTGGATGTATTCGATGATTCGGTGAAACTCTTCGAGGCTTTTCGTAGTTTGAGAATAAAGATATATGTCGCGATTGAAGTCGAGATGACGTACGTCCTCAAACTTTTCAATAACGATGGCACGGCTCTCTGTCTGCCCCACAAGCCCCAAAACCTCGGCATGACCGTTCTTACCGAAGATCACGATCTGCGCTTGCGGCTTGCTGTCGAACTGCCGTTTGATACGCCGCTGCAACTGCAATACCACCGGACAAGTGGCATCGATGATCTCGATACGGTTGCGACGGGCCGTCTCATAAGTCTCGGGCGGTTCGCCGTGAGCCCGCAGCAGCACCTTTACATCGTGCAAGTCTTTCAGCTGTTCGTGATTGATAGTTACCAAGCCGCGGGCGTGCAGCCGCTCCACTTCCATCCCGTTGTGCACGATATCGCCCAAACAATAGAGCGTTTTGCCCGCAGAAAGTTCCTCTTCTGCCTTTTTGATGGCCGTGGTTACGCCGAAACAGAATCCGCTTCCGTTGTCTATCTCTATCTGAATCATTTCACGTCGATGGTTATGATGATCTTCGGCGCATCGGGATCATTGGTAATCATCAGCACGCGCGGCTTGGTTCGGACCGATTTCAAAGACTCGGCCACAGCCGTAATCTTCAATTTCGCACTCTCGCCGGGGGCCAACCGCGTCTTGTTCAGCGACACTTGCAGACCCGAAGTAAACATTTGCAGACTGCGAATTTCCAACTTCGATTTTCCCACATTCTGCAAAAGAATCTCTCCGCGTGCCTTTTTCCGATCACCGAGAGTGTTTAAATGGAGCTCGGTGGATGAGAGTTGAATCTTGGGTGCAAGTCGTTTGGCAGTTTCAGTCATCTGATTGAAACTCGGCAAAAGCACTGCCGACACATCGATTGCCTTGTTCGGGGCCACCTTATCGCCAGGAAACATACCGAGGAAGACAGTAGTTTGCGTCAGGCCGAAACCCCGAAGCCTGTGCGAATCAAGCGTAACGGTCATCACACCGGCGTGTCCGGGAGTAATGGTCGACGGTGAGACGGCAGCCGAAAGATAGTCGGGCAGGTGCATTACGACAGGTTGCACAGGTTTGATTCCATTGTTGAAGATGTGTATTTTATAGGTAGGACGCTCGCCGCGGCTCACATCATCAAACTCGATTTCATTCATATCTGTGAGCAGATTGCCGACCACATAAGGGTAAGTACCCGAATAGTCGACGACCTCTGACACGACAACGCCTCGCAAGGTCAGCATTAACGGGCGTTTGACACCTACTGCATAAACATCGATCAGCCTCTCGAAATGCCCCATCTGCTTAGCATCATAGGTCACTTTCACCTTAAACGACTCGCCACCGGGTATCGCCGCGCGGGGAAATTCTACATCGGTACAGCCGCAACCAGTGAGCACCTTGCTGATGACCAGCGGTTTACTGTCTTTATTTTTCAAATCAAACGTTACGGTGACAGGCTTTCTGAACAGCACCTGTCCGCAATCGATAAGGTCTTGTTGGGTGGTAATTCGCTGAGCCGAAACCGTCAGAGCCGATAAGGCTGACAGGAGAACGGCCGTCAAATGTCTTTTTATCATTATTCAATTTCCTTACTTTACGATTAGAATCTGTGCTGCTGCGCGTGCCGAATAGCCCGGACTGTAAGCGCATTGCACAGTGCAGATGCCTGTGGAATATTGTCCCTCGCGGTCTACATAATACTCAGTTTCGATGACATGTTTGCCTTTCGACATCCGGTCTGCATAATAATGGGTGGCATTGTCACGCGGTGTACAGTAATAACCGTTGGCATATCCGCTCAATTGAGAGGCCGGCTCGAGACACGCTGCACGCTTATCTACGATCTGAACAAAATCGTAATCGCGGTCGGCCATTATCGTGATGCGCACCGTTACCTTGTCGCCCACGCGCAGGTGAGTGCCGCCGAGAATCTCGCGGGTTACTTTAAACCCGGAGGAAGCGGCCTTGATACCGGTCGATTTCTGCATAAACTGCGCATAGACAGTCCCCCACGACGTTCCCGAAGATGTTTTCCGAGCTGTGAAAGTATGGGCTTTCTCACCACTGACAGTGGTTTTCACATAGCCCAGACCGGCCGTTTCCTTCGGTGTTTCGAGGCGTTTCCCGTCTACGGAGAGCACAGCTTGTTCTGTTTTCGATACATCCAGCTTGTCCATATTACCGTTCATAAAGGCATAAATGGCGTTGATGGTGTTGATGGTGGTACCCCAACTCTGTGTCCGCTTAGACTGCAACAGCCAGCGTTGCATCTCTTCCACGGTCTTGACATCGGTAGGTTCGATGAGCCTGATGGCCTCAATGGCTGCCACCTCTGTGGGTATTCGATAGTCGAACCAACTGTAATAAGCCTTCGGTGTATCAAAATAACGTCCCATTTCAGGTGTATAAACCGTGTATTCCCGTATGCTTTGGAGGAACTCCTTAGCCTTTTGGCGATAGCCGTTCTTGCCTAAGATGACTGCCGAAATGGCTTTCCCGTAAATCGTGAAAGCATTGATCTGCTTGACCAAACGACTCATCAGATAAGCCTTGTCGGCCGAAGCGGAGGCCGAAAGCGATGAGTCGGCCAAAGCACAAAGATAAAGATAATGTACGGCAGACTCGCTTGGACGTACGCCTTGGATGCCTCGGGCCTCCTCTTTTTTCATCGACCGTACTTCACGATGAATCTCTTTACCCATAAACTTGAATGCGGATGTCAGCATTCGGGATGTTTCCGCCTGTTTGCCGATCATCGCGTTAAGGCGTGAAAGCATCTCGGTGACGATGAGTGTCACATAAAGACTGCCTTTCATCTTCGGATACCAGCTCCACGATCCGTTGCTTAATTGCAGGTCGGAGAGTTTGTTGAGATGTGTGGATAATTTGTTGTTGAGCATCGTTTCATCGAAGAAATTACCCAACAAGCGCTTTTGTTCGGCTTCCTTTTCGGCCTCTCCGATCCACGGAGTTTCGTTCAGCACGAGCGATTTCAACGCTTCATTCTTTTGAAGAGCGCTCATCAGAGAGGTCTCCTTGCCGCTCTCGCGCCGCCAAAGTTCAAAAGTCTGTTTGGCCTGCGGCGCTGCTTTCAACAGAGACGACGCCAATTTATCTACATAATAGACCGAAGCGAGACTGATGGCATCACCATTCGAGATGTTGCCTACATAGGGAAGCGCCTGGATCATCAGCCAAACGGGATTCTCGGTGTATTCGATCGTAAGCCGGTTCCGCTCGTTGCGCACGGGGAACAGCTTGTCGAGATCAATCATTTGAGTACCGGGTGTATGTTGAGTGAATGCTACCGTGTTGGTAACCGGCTCCTTATCGGGCAGAATCGGTAGATAATGCTGCTCACCGTCTGCATATCCCCGTCCTGTGGCCGTTACCTTACAAATGAGCAGAGAGCCCGCCAACGAAGCGAGTTTGGAACCTTCTGTCAGTTCCAAGTCGAACGAGACGGCCTGCGTTTCGTTGCCTTTCACGGTGTATGTACAACTCTTCGTGTAGACAAGTCGGTTGGTTTCGGGTTCGATCAGCTCCATCCGGGCCGTTCCGCCGATGTTTTTGGCCGTGGTGTTCATCACTCGCGCCGTTACCGTAGCTTTATCTCCCGAGCGCACAAAGCGCGGAATGTTGGGCTGGATCATTATGTCTTTCTTGGCCACAGCTTCTCCTTCGAGCATCCCGTGACGCATATCGGCAGCGTGTGCAAGACCGATGAAACGCCACGTCGTAATACTCTCGGGCAGCGTAAACTTCATTGTCACCGTGCCGTCGGCCTCCGTCGAGAGAGCGGGAAAGAAGAAAGCGGTCTCGTTGAAATTCTCACGCACCTGGTCGGAAGAGCCTTGTTGCGGTGTTTCTTGCGATTCACGGGCAGCCACATCGGCCATAGGGACAGCTTCGTTGGTTTTCATCATCTCTTTTTTTGCCTCCATTGCCCGCGTGAGTTTTGCTGATTTGAACGACATTGCACCTACGGATTTTGTGAGTGCATAGCCTGCTTCAAATTCATACTCCACTCCGAATCCTCCTAAATAGCGGAACATCAATCGGTCAAAATGACTGAATGCGAGCGGTCTGGAAGCTCTCCACGGATATTTTTCACGGCCGTACTTCCAGAGTCCTTCGCTTTCATACCTCACCCAAGATAAACTCGGAATATTCAAATTCAATGAAGGTGAGAAACTCCAACGATGGTTCAGTATCTGATCGAGAGACTTGTCGTAGAGTGTTGCCATCAATTGTGCCGTGGCAGGACGGCCGTCCGGACGAGTAATTTGCAGTGTCCACTCTTCCTTCTGCCCCGGTGTGAGGCGATCGCGGAATGTCTTCCACGTCACATTGAGCCGCAGATCAGGCAGCGGGCGACGGATAGAGGTCGTGTGGGTGTACATTGTTCCGTCTTTCACCCACGCATAAGTAACGGTGATTCCATCGCCATAGGCGTCCTTGTATGTAAACTGTCGGGTGTTCAGCGCACGGTCTTGATTGATGGCTCCGCTCTCAATCACGCTGTCTCCCGATGCGATCGAATAAAGGATATGCTGCCCGGGATCGGAAGAGCCCACTTGAATGAAGACCGGTTTACCGTCGGCAGGGAACACGTTTGCCGTCTGATAAAACCAGTCGTGTGTCTCCACGGCGGGCTGTTTGTCATTGAGACTGAACACTGTCAATTTATTTCTCACAGTATCCGTGCCACAAATGGCCTGCATCTGATAACTACCTGACTTCCAATCCGCGATATTCAGTGTGATGGGTGTGTTGGAACGGGCTGTCCGAAGGGTCTTGTTGCCGTCGAAAGAATAGCTGACAGTTGCATCGAGAGGCTCACCCGCATTGTTCAGATAATCGAATCTGAGTGTCAGTGTGCTGTCTTTCTCTATCTGCAAAGGCATCTTGCAGAAGAAAGCCGTGGGTTTGCGCCCCAGCGGGAGACCCATTTCTCCCGTTCGTGTTTCACCACTTTTGTCGGTGACCGCGGCTGAAACGGTATAGGTATAAAAGCCGATTGAAGGGTCGTTTTCGTCTTCGGGCAGCACGAGCGGTATCGTCACAGGGAAGTTTCCTTTGCTGTCTGTTACGGCAGAAGCCTGAAAGACTTCCCGCTCTCCGTAACGTCCAGATCCCCACCAGCACCAAAAGGCGATGCGGCGGGTAACGGTGTAGCGCACCGCCGCACCCTGAACGGGGACGCCGGCAAAGCTCTTAGCGCTGCCGTTGACCACGAGCGTGTCGCCGATGGTATATTTCCGGTCTACTTTGGGGAACTCCACTTGAAACGTGGGGCGTTTATATTCCTCAACAGAGAACGAGGTATAGCCCCCTTGCCCGGCATCCGTGCGAATGGAGAAACGCCCGCTCAGCCCGTTTGTCGGCAGTTGGAAGTCTACTGATACCGTGCCCATCGCATCGGTAACGGCGGTCTTTTCCGCCACCGTTTTGTGGTTGGCATCAAGCAATGTGAACTTCAATTCCCGCCCGTTAACGGCTCTCGGTGTCTTGCCGTCCTGATTCTGATGGGCAATTCCGCCCACGTGGATTGTCTGACCGGGGCGATAAATCGACCGATCGGTGAAAAGATCCACGACCAGACCGCGGTAATTGTAGTCGGAATAGATGTAATAACCATTCAATTCCACCTGCTGGAAGCCTCGGTCTGCACGTGTATGAACAAACGCATTGATATCGTCTCTCGAGTCATCCGGTTCCGTAAGGATGTATTCTCCGTTGGAGTCGCAGGTCAGATTCAATGTTTTGGTGCCCTTTTCCGTGTAATAGGTCAATTTGATCTGGGCCCCGCCGACGGATTGCCCACTGGTTCTGTCCACCACGGCTAAGCGCATTTGCCCACCGGGCAGCTTCTGCGTGAGCAGATACAGACCGCTGACGTAAACCAGAGAGCGTTGTACTTGAATCTTGGGATTGTTCGTGGCGAATTCCAGCATATAGACACCTGCGGGAAGACCGGGGGCAACAATCGAGTCGTTTACCCGTTGATAATCGGGTAATCCTGTGAAAGTGCGTGTCTGTGTCATATCGGAGAGCAGCTTCATTCGGCTTTTCAGACGCTTGTAAATCTTGCTGTCCATCGGGTCTTCGTCATACTCCCCCGTTACATTCACACGCCATATACGCATCGTGATGGACGAAATATTGCGCACATTCACCAAATTGATGGTGAAAGGACGCCCCGCATCAAGCTGGCTTTTGTCTATCTCAAACTGATAATAAGGCTCGATCAGTTCCGTCAGATGGTTGCGAAGACTTTCTATCCGGGGCCACTTCTCCCATTTGTTCAATGCCGAACGAAGATAATCCACCCTTTCTTTGTCGGTCGTCTGCGGTATGCTGTGCATCAGGTCATAGCGCAGCACGGCCAGTTCTCCCGCTTCCGGAACGCCCTGATAGGCATTCAGTAGCGAGTCAACCCTATGAAGCAAGTGTATCTTACGTTGCGTTCGCATATCGTATATGCCCTCTTTGCGTATTATTTCGGTTGCACAGATGCAGGCCGCAGCCCGATTTCCGTGCGTGGAATAATAGTCATAGAGTGTCTGAATACGACCGGCTCCAAGACCGATTACGTGCAACAGGTCGTTGTTGAAGATCTTGCTGTCCGCACCCTGGACGATAGTGGGCGTGTAATCGCCGGCCGAACACCGGGCCAACCTGTCGGGATCGCGCAATGCCGCATCGAAATACGCTTCGCTCCGAGCCGCATCATCCTTGCCCAACTGCGAAGACCTGCGATAGATTCTCCCGAGAATCGTCTGGTAAATAGCCCGTAACGGCCACTGATGATCCGTCAGTCGGGCCTCTTCTTCTTGCAGTCTTTGAATCTCTCCGGGCAATGAATCGGGAGCAATGAAGACTTGCAGTCCTACCGCCATTAGCCGGGCTTTCAGCAGATTGCCATAGTTTTGTTCGGCCGAAGCCTTGGAAACAATCTGCTGTAAGATGCTGATCTGCGTCTTGGGCAGGTCTTTTTCGCCAGCCGCCTGCACCTGCTTCCACAGCGTTGTGTAGTCATCTGCCGCGGCCCGCAGCGGAGTCAGCAACAAGATAGCCATAAAGGATATGATCAACTTCTTCATATATCAACTTGCCTCTATACATATTTATATCATTGCAAAAGTAAAGAATTTCCCGCACTTGCCCAAATCTATTTATCATTTATTGACAGACGACGAGGCAAAGTAGGCGAAGCAAAACACAAAATATGAACGAACTTTTGACATTTCATACACAAAAAATGAACGAAAGGAGAAAAACGAGAGACCAAAGTAAAGTTCTCGGAAAGCGGAACAAGCATATTTTTACGGGCAATTGCGCCGTTTCTCAGTTTTTATTTTTATCTTTGCTCGCTCATTATAACACAAAAAACGAAAACAAAATATGGAAATCGGAGATAAGGCTCCCGACATTTTGGGATGCGACGAGAACGGAAAAGAAATACGATTGGCCGACTTTGCCGGACAGAAATTGGTGCTTTACTTCTACCCGAAAGATAATACTTCGGGCTGCACGACCGAAGCTTGCAACCTGCGTGACAACTATTCGGAGTTGCGCAAACAGGGATATGCCGTGGTGGGCGTGAGCATCGACGACGAGAAATCGCACCATAAGTTCATCGATAAAAACCAACTGCCCTTCCCACTTATCGCCGACACCGGCAAGAAGTTGGTAGAACAGTTCGGCGTTTGGGGTGAGAAGAGTATGTACGGCCGCAAATATTTCGGTACGTTCCGCACCACTTTCATCATCGACGAGCAGGGTGTCATCGAGCGAATCATCACGCCCAAGCAGATCAAGGTGAAAGAACACGCTGCCCAAATACTCAAAGGCTGATGGTGTTTCAGACGGAAATAACGCTCACCCCGCGGCCGCAAGGATTTCATCTGATAACGGGCGACATTATGAGTCAACTTCCTGCGCTGCCTCGGACGGGCGTGTTAAGCCTCTTCATCAAGCATACCGATTGTGCACTTTCACTCAACGAGAATGCCGATCCTGCTGTGCACAACGACGGAGAAACGGTTTCGAGCAGACAGACTCCAGATGATATGCCGCAAGTTCGGCATACGACCGAAAACAGAAGCGATGTGTCTGCACACGTCAAGTACCCCACGACGAGCGCCGGTTTGAGCATTCCCATCACTTGCGGACATCTGAATCTGGGCCTTTTCCAGGGTATTTATCTCTGTGAATTGCAACATCACGGAAGCGCAAGACATCTTATTGCCACAATTATCGGCGAATAATCGGCGAGAGAGAGACTTTCGAGAATCGGCGTTTTTGTATCTTGCCGTATATCAGTGTGATGTAGAACATATTACGACCTATAGCTGATCGGTTTGCCAAAGACGGCGATCGTGTACCGCAGAATGGTATATAGCCGGCGAGATCGTATAAACGGGCATTTGTCTTATTCATTTCCGTATTTGTTTTTAGGTGCGTTGCGTGTCAGTGAATTGTGCTGCAAAGGTACGACATACAAATTCAAATTCCAACTCGCAGTGCGATACAAAATAAGATAGCCTTCGATGCGTTGTGTGCAACAGTCGCTCTACGCGCGCGAAACGGTCCGTCTTTCTTGCAGGCGGATACCAACATCCGCCCCGGAAGATGCTTCCGGACTTCACTTTCATTAACACTCAATCCGCAAGGAAAAAAGAAAAAGACAACAACAACACTCGTCTCAAAAACCTTTTGATCAATTATAATCTATTTATCTATATTTATTAGGACCTTGAAACAAACTGATAATCAATGAATTACAATGTCAAATAAACCTAAAAGGGAACATCTTGGCGACAAATCGGGAACTTTTCTACGACAAATGGGGAACATTGCTGCGACAAACAGGGAACATATTTTGCCCCGTTACGACAACTCGGGAACTTGTAAAGATTTGTAACAATTAGTTAATTCGCGACACTTTTTCATTCCATTGACCAAGATTCTGCCGCTCATTAACGCTTATCCGTACGCCAAACAGCGGTTATTCGCAATGCGAAAAGCCGTTTTTCGTCGTCCGATTAACGGCTTTTCAGACAGACAAAAATTTTCTATCGGGAATAAACGGAGAACCAGTTGGAATTCCGATAAAATCTGCTTACCTTTGCAGTGGTACACAAGACAAGCAAGACAGATATTTTGCGGCAAGAATGAAGATATTTAAAGCGATAGGAGAAACGTATATATGAAACCACAATCGGAGGCTGACAATATGCTAAAAAATGTCCACGGAAAGGTTGGGCGATACGATTTTTTAGCAGAACCGTTCCATTGCGACTTTTCCAATCGCCTCTTTATGGGACATTTGGGCAACCATTTGCTCAATGCGGCCGACTTCCATTCCAACGAGAGAGACTTCGGAATGCACTATCTCAATACGATTCATCGCACGTGGGTATTGTCGAGATTGGTCATTGAAATGACTGAGATGCCTGTGGCTTACACCAAGTTTGCTGTTGAAACGTGGGTAGAGGGTGCGCTGCGATTCTTTACCCATCGCGATTTCAAAGTAGAAGATGCCCTCACCGGACAGATTTTCGGTTACGGGCGCAGCGTTTGGGCGATGATAGACACCGACACCCGTCAGCCTGTCGACCTCCTGAAAGTGCACGACGGACGTATTTTGAAGTATGTTGATACGAATAAAACGTGCCCCATCAATCCTCCGTCGCGTGTCAAAATGACTGCTGCGGCCGAGTTTGTCCGCACCATCGACACGGGCTATAGCGACGTGGATGTCAACGGACACATCAACAGCGTGAAGTATATCGAGCATATTCTCGACCTATGGAAACTTGACCGGTATCGCGAACAACAAATCCGGCGGTTCGAAATAGCTTATGTAGCCGAGGGACACGGCGGCGATCGGCTGAGCTTCTATCGTGAAGAGACAACCCCGGACGAATATTGCGTGCGGGTGATGAAAATCGAACCGAACGGCGGAGAGCCACTGGAAGTATGCCGAAGCAAAGTGCAATTCGCAGAGAAGAACGCTCCCACAGAGGCCGAGTAGCCCACCCCGGAGCGCAAAATTTGGCAGAATGAATTATTTTTCGTACCTTTGTGCCCGATAAGTAAAAGGATAACGCATTTCTGTTGTTTTGAAAAGGTTGTCTTTCGTATATCTAACGGGACTGAGACTATCGGGCCGATTCGTTCTCATAAGACCATAGTCGCGAGTATATAGTGTTTTAAGGATACTCAGGTTCCATAAAAAATAAATTATGGAGAGAATATTAAGAGTTGTATTTTTAATCTTTACAATTTTATTGTTCAATCCCGGTTCGGTGTTTGCCGACAATAACGGAGCGAACGAAACGAACTCAGACAAAGTGGATTGGAATCCGGTGATGGACGCAATCATCAAGGTGGAAAGCAACGGAAACAGCCGCGCCACCAACGGGAAATCAGTGGGAGCGATGCAAATCACCCCAGTTTTGGTTGCAGAATGCAATCAGATTCTCAGAAAAAGAAAGTCGAAAAAGCGGTTCAATCTGTCCGATCGATTCAGTATAGCTAAATCAAAGGAAATGTTTTTGCTGATTCAGTCGATACATAACCCGCTGAACGACATAGAAAAAGCAATCCGAGCGTGGAACGGCGGACTGAATTACAGCGTGAAGCGGACACAAAGATACTTCGAGAAAGTAATGAAAGCGCTTGGCGCTGCGGTATAAGTTCCCAAAACAAAGAAATCCGGTTGTCGTCGCATTTGATGCGAGCAGCAGCCGGATTTCTCATTTCCAAGAGTTTAGGAATAACAGAATAGCCGTCTTATTTTTCCTTGATTTCTCTATCTGTTTTAACTCCTAAAAAAATAAAAAATCGTTGTCAGACTCCGACTTTTGCATTATCTTTGCTGTCAGAACAAATAAAAAAAGACAGAAGATGGAGACTTGGATTATCATTTTAATCGTTGTGGTTTTACTGTTTGTGTGGATGATCGCCATTTATAACAGTTTAGTAAAACTCAGAAACAACCGAGAGAACGCATTTGCTAACATCGATGTGCAGCTCAAACAGCGTCACGACCTCATTCCGCAGCTTGTGGCTACGGTCAAAGGTTATGCCGATCACGAAAAGGAAGTCTTCCAACGGGTGACCGAAGCACGTGCAGCAGCGATGAATGCAACAGGGATCAATGACAAAGTACAGACCGAAAATGCTCTGACAAGCGCCTTGGCCGGTCTGCGGGTATCGTTAGAGGCTTATCCGGAGTTGAAAGCCAACCAGAACTTTTTGCAATTACAAAACGAGATTTCGGATATAGAGAACAAACTGGCAGCCGTTCGTCGTTTCTTCAATTCGGCCACGCGAGAATTCAACAATGCCGTGCAGACATTCCCGTCGAATATTCTTGCCAATATGTTCGGCTTCCACACAGAGCCGATGTTCGATATTCCCAAAGACGAACGGGCTGCTTTTGACAAGGCTCCCGAAGTAAAATTCTGAGCGGATGAGATACGTCGGGATGCAGACCCAGATACAGCGCAACAATCAGCTCAGCCTATTGTTGCTGCTGTTGTTCCCTTTGATCATACTGGCTACGGTGTGGGCATTCCTCGCTTTGGTCGATCTCGCAGGCGTGTCATATTACGATGAGCTCGGCGAACCTGTTCACGAACTGAACGTGCAGGTCGTAAACGACTACTTTCTGGGTGCCCTTCCTTGGATAATCGGCGGTGTACTGCTATGGTTTGCCATTGCTTTCTTCACCAATACGGCAATGATTCGGCAGGCTACCGGTGCCCGACCGCTGTCGCGAAAGGAGAATCCGCGCGTCTATAACATCGTTGAAAACCTCTGTATGACGTGCAATATGGATATGCCCAAAATCAATATCGTTGACGATCCACAACTGAATGCTTTCGCAAGCGGCATCGATAAGAACAGCTATACGGTGACCGTGACCACCGGTTTGCTTGATTTGCTCACCGATGAAGAACTTGCCGGTGTCCTCGGACACGAACTTACGCACATCCGCAATCACGATACACGCCTGCTCATCACCAGCATTATCTTCGTGGGAATCGTCTCAACGGTAATGGGATTGGTCGTTCGCATCTTATACAATATGTTTCTTTTCGGCGGCAGCAGTCGCCGGTCGGACAGCAAATCGGGCGGTAACGGAGCCGGAATCATCGTTGTAATAGCCATCGGAGCAGTGTGTTGCGCCGTGGCTTACTTCTTCACGCTGATCACCCGCTTTGCCATTTCCCGCCGTCGGGAGTATATGGCCGATGCGGGCGGTGCCGAACTGTGCGGAAATCCGCTGGCTTTAGCCTCGGCATTGAGAAAGATTTCGGGCAATCCCGGCCTCGATAAGGTAGGTCGCGAAGATGTAGCACAACTCTTCATCATTCATCCCGACGAAATGTCTACCGGTTTGTTAGGCTTTATGGATTCGCTTTTCAGCACGCATCCCGATACCGAACACAGAATCGAAATATTGGAACAGTTTTAGATGAAAGTATTTAAAATCAGTTTACTGACCGCTTTGACAATGTGGATAAACAGTGCTTCGGCCCAACAGTCACAAACCACATCACACTATCGAGAACGTATTGCCGACTTCGCTGCTATGCGCAAGATCGACAGTACCGATGTGGTGATGTTGGGAAACAGTCTCACCGAGTTCGGCGGCGACTGGAATCGGCTGCTGCGTTGGCGCCGAGTACGCAATCGCGGCATCTCCGGAGACGATGCAACGGGCATTCTTCACCGCCTCGGACAAATACTCCCGGGGAAGCCGAAAGCCATTTTCTTAATGGTGGGAATCAATGACCTGAGTCACGATCTCACCCCCGTGCAGGTCTTTGACTTGTGCAAGCAGGTGATCAACAAGATTCAACGAGATGCCTCTCACACGCGTCTCTACGTACAAAGTCTGCTACCCATCAACGAGACTTACGGAAAATGGAAAACATTAGAAGGCAAGACAGATGATGTTCCCAAGATAAACCGCCTGCTGCAAGCCTATTGTCAGCGGCAGGGAATCACGTTCATCGACCTGTTCAACAAGTTCGTGCGCCACGGAACCAATGAGTTACGCCGAGATATGTCCGTAGACGGACTCCACCTTTCGCCTTTCGGATACAAGGTTTGGGCATTTGAACTTCGAAAATACTTAACGAATGGATAAACGAAAAGTGCAGACCTAAGTCTGCACTTGATTGGTTGCGGAGGCAGGACTCGAACATGCGACCTCCAGGTTATGAGCCTGGCGAGCTACCAACTGCTCCACTCCGCGATGT
>NZ_CAUTUT010000026.1:0-22700 GCF_963541955.1 Hoylesella pleuritidis
ATGAAAATTCAATAAGTTCGGTATCTCTACAATTAGGAGTAACGTAGGGAAAGGAATTGAACCTACGAGTAAATAAGCAGACGAGTGAACAAGCAGACAAATCAACGAGACATTGTGGGAACAGAAGAATAAACGCGTAGACAAGGAATATTAGTCGTCTACGCGAATCATGGACGCGGGATTAGAAACTTTGCCTGCTAAAAAGAATAAGGCCCGATAAGAAACCTGTGCGAATGATGGATTATAAATTGTGAATTATGAATTAAGAGGCCACCACCTTGAAACGGATGCGGAAGGAGTGGGTCGACTCGTCCCAATTGGTACCGAGAAGCTCGAAACGACCGATCTGCGAGGTCGAACGCACGTGTTTTCCGATACAGGGACAGACGTCGAAGTGGCCGATACGTACCAGACGAATGGTTTCGGAAGCATCGTCGGGCAGACGATCGAGCTTGACATCTGCCGGGATATGGTTGCGATCTACATATTCATAAGTCACGGGCAGGTCTTCGGCAATGAGTTCGTTCATCCTTGTTTCAATGGCTTTCTCCTGCTTTCGGTCTGGCTTACGTTCGAGAATATAACTTACCTTGCTCTTTTTCCGCTCGATATGGGCATTGCGCGATCGCTCGCAACCGAACATCTGAATCATCACTTGATTGAGTAGATGCTCTGCCGTGTGAGCCGGCGGAAACTCTTCCTTGTTGTGCTCATTGAGCACATAGCCGTTCTTTTCCATCTTCATACTGAATTTATAAATACGCCCGCCGTACGGGCGGATGTCTGCCGGCAAGGTTCCGTCGCGCTTCAAGGAAAAGAGACAACTCTCACCTGTCAGCAGATCTGTGGCTGCCACCTCGCGCTCTGACATCCCAAGATAGTCGAAAGCGTGGCCGGGAATATTGACATTGAGCAGCACACGCTGTCCCGAGAAGTTGACGATGACCAACAACACGTCATCGTCACACTTGCGCAGGAACGCAAATTGAGAATAGGGATTGAACTGCCACGACTGTGGATTGACATACATCAGATCGAAGAATCTGCCCTCACGCACAGCCTTTTCGCGATTAGCAATCCGTAGAATCTGCTGGTATCGCAAGGCCAAATGCTTCTGTTCGGCCGTTAACGCTGCACGTTTGAAATAGCCTTTGTATATGGCATCCACAGCCCAATAGTCGAAAATGGTGGTCCGCCCGTCTGTTCCGCTAAAGCCTTCGCGGTCCATTCCTCGCTCACCATACTCCTGTCCGGCATACAACATAAAGGGATTGGTCTGCATCAGGGCACTAACGATCAGTCCGGGCAGGGCTTTCCGACCTTCTCCGCAGAAGTAATCGCTGGCCACACGCTGCTCGTCGTGGTTCTCTAAGAAATACAACATTCGGTCGGTCATATCACCGACAACCTGCCATTGGTAAGTGATTGACGAGGCAGGCCGCTCTCCGCGTATAACCGCACGGACACAATCGTACATTCCTACTTTATCATAAAGATAATCGAATCCGCTGTCGATGTAACTACGATATTGCTCCGGGTCATAGACCTCGCCGATAAACAACAGTCCGGGAAATCGTTCTTTGACAATCTGCGTGGCATAAGCCCAAAAGGCAGTCGGCACCATCTCGACCATATCGCACCTGAAACCGTCCACGCCTTTGGCTGCCCAAAAGAGCAGAATATCGGTCATTTTAATCCACGTATTGGGCACGGGGTCGAAATGTTCGCTGCGCCCGCCGGCATCGCAATAATCTATTCCGTAATTTAGCTTCACCGTCTCGTACCAGTCGTTGATGCCGGGATGGCTGTCGAAACGGTCGTTTCCCGTCGCCTTGGCGGGCATTTCAACATATGGTTCGGCTGCTCCGCACTTTAAATCGAACTGAGGCGCAAAAGGTTCTCCCGTACAATAATAGAAGTTGTTCTGTAAATCGAAACGCTTGCCAGCGTCATCGTCCTCACCAAGATCTCGGACATCGGCAGGCTTGACAATCGAATGGTACTGACGCGCTACGTGATTGGGCACAAAATCGATGATCACACGCATCCCCGCGGCGTGTGTTCGGTCAACAAGTTCGCTCCACTCGTCCATCCGTTGTTCCACATCGTCAGCCAAGTCAGGGTCGATATCATAATAATCAGTGATGGCGTAAGGCGATCCTGCACGTCCCTTCACCACAGCTGGATGCTGACGAGGAATGCCGTATCGCGAATAATCGGTAGCAGTAGCATGACGAACTACGCCCGTATACCAAATATGAGTGACTCCGAGCGTGTGGATGCGCCTCAATGTGGGTGCATCAAAGTCGCTCAACTTACCACAACCGTTTTCGGCAAGCGTACCATTCACTTTGCGAGTGAGATTCCGATTGCCGAAAAGTCGCGGTAAAGTCTGATAAATAATAATCTTTTTTTTGTTCACTTCGGTTGTCTGTCCCTCTCCCGCAAATAAGGAGAAACTGTGAAAATCCGTTCGCTTAGGCCTCTATCCCATGTGCCTTTACGTCTTTGGCAATGCGGACAATCATTCCCTGCAAAGCCTTGCCGGGACCGCATTCGGTAAAATCATCAGCACCGTCGGCCACCATATTCTGCACGCTCGATGTCCAACGGACGGGACTCGTGAGTTGCGAAATCAAATTGGCCTTGATATCTGCGGCTGCGGTATGCGGTTTCCCATCTACGTTTTGGTACACAGCACACTTCGGATCGTTGAAGTCAGTCTTCTCGATAGCCTCTTGCAATTCGTCCTTGGCAGGCTTCATCAACGGTGAATGAAATGCTCCACCCACCTTCAAAGGCAATGCCCGTTTGGCACCGGCAGCTTTCAGCCTTTCGCACGCAGCGTTAACGGCACCTACATTACCCGAAATCACCAACTGACCGGGGCAGTTATAATTAGCAGGAATAACCACATCGCCTGCCGTACTTACTTCACGGCAAATCTCTTCTACCTTTTCATCAGACAGACCGATGATAGCTGCCATCGTACCAGGAGCCACATCGCAGGCCTTCTGCATCGCCATAGCACGAGCATAAACCAATCTCAAGCCATCTTCAAAGCTTAACGCGCCGGCTGCTACCAATGCGGAGAACTCGCCGAGCGAATGTCCTGCTACCATCGAAGGCTTGAATGCGTCGCCCATACACAATACACTGATCACGCTGTGGAGGAAAACGGCTGGCTGAGTAACTTTCGTCTGCTTCAACTCTTCATCCGTTCCGTTAAACATAATATCTGTGATTCTGTACCCGAGAATGTCGTTTGCTTTATCAAAAAGTTCTTTTGCCAACGGGCTGTTGTCGTAAAGTTCCTTACCCATACCGACAAACTGCGCTCCCTGTCCGGGAAAAACAAATGCTTTCATATACCTTAATATTATATACTTTTATTATTTCAGAGATGCAAAAGTAATAAAAATATCGCGAACCAAACAGCGTATGCCGGTTAAATTAATGATTATTAGTGTCTTCCTAATACCAACCGACATACCTGTTCATTAAACATAAAAAATCCCGACTGCTTACTTGCGTAGCGATCGGGATTCATATAGATTTGCTTTACAGTGCAAATGTTATTCTGCTGCGGATTCCTCGTTTTCTGTAACAGAGACTTCTACTTCTGCAACAGGAGCTTCCTCTACCTTGACTTCAGCCGAAACCTCTGTCTCGGGAGCTTCTTCCACAGCGGCATTCTCTGCAACAACTTTCACGGGAACTTTCACTTCAACATCCTTGTGAAAATGAATCGTTGCCTCAAAGTCACCCACTTTCTTAATATCGTGCATTGTAATGATCTTGCGATCGACTTCAATACCCCGTTTTTTCAATTCTTCTGCCACTGTGGCAGCATTTACTGAGCCGTAAGTTACGCCCGTTGCCGAAACCTTAGCCTCAATAACCAAAGCCACATCTTGCAACGCTTCGGCACGCTTCTCGGCATCAGCCTTGATAGCAGCCAGTTTATGTGCCTGCTGTTTCAGATTCTCTGCAAGAACTTTCTTAGCAGAATCCGAAGCGATAACTGCCTTACCTGTCGGAATCAAATAGTTGCGACCATAACCGTTCTTCACGGTAACGATATCGTTTTTATAGCCCAGTCCGATAATATCTTCTCTCAGTATGAGTTCCATTCTGTTTCCCTCCTCTAATTATTTCATCAAATCGGTCACATAAGGAAGCAAAGCGATCTGGCGAGCACGCTTGATAGCCTGTGCCACACGGCGCTGATACTTCTGAGATGTACCTGTAATACGGCGCGGGAGAATTTTACCCTGCTCATTCAAGAACTTCTTCAAGAACTCGGGATCCTTATAGTCGATATACTTAATACCACTCTTCTTAAAGCGACAATATTTCTTTTTCTTCGTATCTACTGACGGCGGAGTCAAATAACGGATTTCTGATGATCTCTGTTCTGCCATAATTAAACCTCCTCTTTTTTAGCGTATTTGCTCTTTCTTTTCTCTGCATATTCAACCGCATACTTGTCAAGCTTGACTGTCATAAAGCGAATGACTTTCTCATCTCGGCGGAATCCGGTCTCGAGAGTTTTAATTACAGACGGCTCTGCTCTGAATTCCAACAAGTTATAAAAACCCGTCGACTTCTTTTCAATAGCATAGGCCATCTTCTTCAGCCCCCAGATCTCCTCATTCACAATCTCTGCACCATTATCGGCAAGCAGTTTCGTGAACTTAGCGACCGTTTCCTTCATCTGTTCATCAGACAAAACGGGAGTCAAAATGAAAACGGTTTCGTAATGATTCATACTACTTATAAAATGAATTAATTTGTTGTTATTTTGCAAAATGCAGTGCAAAGGTAATGCTTTTTATTGAGTCTGCCAAACATTTCCTTTCCATATTTCTCCAGACAGCTATACTTTTTCCCTAAAATTAACTATTTCTTATTGCCTCTCCTGTCTGTCTTTTCAAATTGAATACTTACTTTTTCATATCCTATTGACAGCATCAACTTACGGAATTGGTCACGAGCATTCTGTTCGGCAATACTGACATTTTGAGGCGTCAGACAGCGGTGAAGCATCGTCCGGCAAGCCCGCTGATAGAGAACATCACGATCCTGTCCCGTCCAAGTTCCACTTTCAAAGAATGAAGTTGTGCGAGCCTCATCAATGAAATCATTATCGAGGAGTTTGACCGGAGGTAGTAGGACAACAACTGAATCTTTTTCTGCTTTGATCCAACCAGGAGTAGCCTCGTGAAGGTTGATGCCGAGACGCAATGTTCCATAATAAATACGCACTAATTCGCTGTCGCCGAAAAAACCGTGAGCAACAGTATCAATAAGTTCTTCATCGCTGACGGAGAGAAACTCCCATTCACCGATATCTTCAATAGCACGTATCTGTGTGGGCGTCACGCTGATTCGGTCATTCTGCGTAATGCCGACGGAAGTCCCTCTAAGCCCCCAAACGATAAGGCCAAGCAAAATAACGACTGCTACAATAGCAATGATGAGTGACAACCCGTGCAAACGCGAGATATAATCGAGGGCAGAAAAGAATCTATGGGTTAACTTTTTCATTTCGTTCTGATATTTGATTTAAGAATAAAACGATATCACCAAATGTAAATTGTTTGCGGAACGTAATAGTAATATTTTGTTCCTCATATCCCATCCGACGTAATATCGGAATCAGTATACGCGCAGCACTTTCCTGTGCTTGAGCGATAATACCCATCCGCGGAATATCATTAATGATAGCCCGACGCCCCTGCCGCTCATAGGCCGACAGTTCTTCGTCGGTGAAACGTGAGCGAGTGAGGGCCACAAACTGCCTGACATCACGATTATTGATACGACTCGACGTGAGCGTAACACGCGGATCAGGAAGGATGATCTCAATCTTTCGACCTCTGCGATGAATCTGATCAGCCGAAAAGTCACTGAAATCCACATAAGCTTTTAGTGTAGCATCCATCGGAATAGCCACCTTGCGCTTCCCCAGAGGCAGGTCAATGCTGAAATCATGACGCAGGAATCTGCCGGTCAATTTCTTCTGATCATTGTGCGTAATGATTTTGTGCACACGAAACTCAGTGGTATATAGACGCGAGCATTTCTGTATTTGCAGCACCATCATAGGTATTGTGTCCACAAAGTTGGCTTTGTCGGCAGATTTCTTGTGCGTACAGGAAAGAGCAGTGAACATTGTCAACAGGAATATCAACAGATTTATCTTCATTTTCTTAATGTATAATTTGCTTGCAAAGATAAGCATTTACTGTTAGAATTTTAGTACCTTTGCACACAAAGCAGTATAAAACGATGAGAAAAATTCAATATTCAGCATTGGGAATATTGATTGCCAGCACGCTGACTGCATGCCATAGCAAACGCAATCCCAATGAGATTATCGTAAAAAAGCCTGTTATCGTACAACCGAGAAAGACGATCAAAATGGGCGATTATGAGCAGACACGCAAAGTGGAATGGTTGGGAGCCACGTACACAATTGCCGTTCGGTTTTCCGCGGACACATCGTTACCGACAGCTTCAGACGGCAATCAAAAATATTTTGACAACCAAGTCCAACTTCGGATATTACGCAAAGACGATAGCGAGTTTTTCAATCGCACTTTTACCAAGGCAGATTTTGAGAGTTGTTTGGATGAATCCTTCCGCAAGAATGGTGCTTTATTAGGTATAGTCTTCAATCGCACAGAAGATGATAATCTTTATTTTGCAGCAAGCGTGGGATCGCCTGACAAATCAAGCGATGAATATGTGCCATTGGTATTGAAACTATCCAAAACGGGAAAAGTCACTATCAGCAAAGATAATCAGTTAGATACAAGCAGTGATGTCGCACCCGAAAAAACACCAGATGATGACGACAGCGTCTAAAATAGACAGCACTTGTGAATAACTGATCCATAAATACCACATTTACTCGTGGACAAGCATCGCGTGAGCCTCTTCAAAAACCTTGGGATATTGGCTGATAAAGCAGAGATTGATTAAGCAATTGGCGGCCAATTCAATATCTGAAAGATCGACACCCGGCTCCCTGATGACATCCTTACCAAGACAAAACGACCACGTGCCTTCAAAATCTCGATCTTCCGCTCCAATTGTGGAATAAGAAGATTTTTCGTTATGCATTACTTTATAACGTATCTTTTTCTTGGACGGAGCCATCGATGTATCCATCAACAAATTGTAAGCTACCTTGAGCGGATGTCGATATTTGCCTGTTCCTGGGAACATATCGGCAATGATCGGCATCAGTTCGTCGAAGTCATAAGCTTGTAATAAGTCTTTCAATTTCATCTTTTATTCTATTGTTTTATTTTCCTTGTAATAGAAATAGGCAGACAGAGCCTTGCGCTCGTTTATTACAGAATGCGAAGTGCAATATGGGCACACGCCTCGGCATCGGCAAGTGCGTGGTGATGAGACTTCAAATCGAATCCACAACGTGCGGCAACGGTCTGCAACTGATAATTGGACAATTCTCCGCAGAGAAACGCCCGACGGGCACCCAATAGCGTACAGAAAAACGGATAATCGGGATACGCCATCCCATAAGCCTGAAATACGGCTTTCAGACAATTCTCATCAAATGCCTTGTTGTGTGCGACTAATGGCAGATATTTGATTTTCGGAGCAATCTCTGCCCAAATTTCGGGGAAGAGCGGTTGCCCATCGGTATCCAGTCGGGTAAGTCCGTGGACCTGAGTAGTAAACTGTGTATAGAAATATCGGTGTAGGCTGAATCAAATGATAATACGTATCGGCAATCTCACCATCTTCTACAATCACTACCCCTACGCTGCATACACTGGTACGATAACCATTGGCTGTTTCAAAATCTATGGCAGCGAAATCTCGCATCGCTCAGAATTTGGCCATCTTAATCGCATCAATAGCACACTCATCGCCTTTGTTTCCAAGTCTGCCTCCACATCTATCTTTAGCTTGTTGCAGATCATTGGTGGTGAGAAGGCCATAGATAACAGGGATTTCTCCGGTAGAATTAAGGCGCGCGATACCGTAAGTCACACCTTGGCAAATGTAATCGAAATGCGGCGTTTCACCCCGGATGACACACCCCAAGATGATGACAGCATCATAACCGCCATTGAGACACATCTGATGTGCACCGTAAATGAGTTCGAAACTACCCGGAACTCGTTTAACGTGAATGTTCTCCGGTAGTGCGCCATGCTTCTCCAAGGTGCTGACAGCACCAGAAAGCAAGGCTCCAGTTACTTCCGGATTCCACTCGGAAACTACGATCCCGATGCACATATTGCTGGCATCGGGAACTTGAGCCTTGTCGTAATCCGACAAATGATGTAATGAAGTAGCCATTATTTAATGGATGCGCGTTCGATATATTTGTCTATTTCCTGACTCTGAACGAGCGGAGATGTGACATATTTCTTCTTGATATCTTGATAAAGAGACAATGCTTCGTCTTTCTTATTCTGGTTTTCGAGAATTTCGCCAGCCTGCAACAGAAAGATCGGTGAGAGACTATAATTAGCTCCATCGGCTGCTTTCGAGTCGGCCATATCCGCTGCTTTCTTCAAATTACTTACCGCTTTATCCAATTGATTGAGATGAGCGTAAACGTTGCCGAGTGCGGCAACAGCTGCAGGACTCACCATTGCGTCACTCGAAGGCGAATAAGCGTCAAGCGCCTGCTGTGCTTCTTTCCATTTACCAAGATTTGCATAGCAAAGACCTGCATAAAGATGAGCCAAATTCGCGGCATCTGTTCCACTGTAATCAGAAGCAATCGCATTGAAGCCAGCATAGCCTTGACCATCGCCGTTAAGTGCTTTATCAAATATTTCATTGTTAAAATACTCCTGCCCTTTAGCCAATGCCGTACTCGCTTTTTCTTCCCGCGGACCAGCAAAGAGTGATTTGTAAGCAAAAAAGCCTGCAATCACAATGACAATTGCGGCTACTGCAATGAAGATCGGCTTTCTGTATTTGGTCAGAAAAGCCTCAGACTTCGGTTGAGCCTCGTTAGCGGCTCCTTGAACGTGTTTGTTTGCCATTATCTTTATTCGTTTTATATGTTCCTGTTTTATAAGCGTGGCAAAATTACTGATTTTCTCTCACATTCTGAAATATATTCTTTACTTTTTTCGTTTTTCACTACTGAAACCCTTAACTTTGCAGTATCGAAGACAGATACGAAGCGAATGATTTTACAGAACATCTCTATTTTGAATTATAAGAACATACGGGCGGCAAATTTGGAACTGTCACCCAAGATGAATTGTTTGATCGGACACAACGGCGAAGGAAAGACAAACTTCCTCGATGCAGTGTATTATCTCTCGTTCTGTCGCAGCGCATTCAACCCTATTGACTCGCAACTCATTACCCACGGAACCGACTTTTTCGTACTCGAAGGTCTCTATCTGACTGACGGCGGCGATGAGGAAAGCATTTATTGCGGGATGAAGCGCGGCGTGAAAAAGCATTTCAAACGAAATAAAAAGGAATATAAGCGGCTGTCGCAACATATCGGACTGATTCCGCTGATCTTCGTATCGCCTGCCGACTCGGCACTGATCGAGGGCGGCAGCGACACGCGGCGACATCTGATGGATGTCGTTATCGCACAGTATGATCGCACTTATATCGAGGCATTGGCGCTCTATAACAAAGCGCTTCAGCAGCGTAATGCTTTGTTGAAGATGGAACAAGAGCCTGATCCGGCACTGATGGAGATTTGGGAACAGCAAATGGCAGAGCAGGGTGAGATTCTTTTTGAAAGGCGTACAGCTTTTGTCGAGCAACTCACTCCGATCTTTCAGGATATCCACAACCAACTTTCAGGCGGCAAAGAAACCGTCACACTCCGTTATATTTCGCACTGTCAGCGCGGCCCATTGCTGCAAATCATCCAACGCGACCGACAGAAAGACCGTGCCGTAGGCTTTTCCCTACACGGCATCCATCGTGATGACTTAGAGATGTTGATCGACGGTTATCAGATGAAACGCGAGGGAAGCCAGGGACAAAACAAGACTTATGTACTGGCTTTAAAGCTCGCCCAATTTGATTTTCTCCGTCGCACGGCTTCTCAAACCACACCATTACTGCTCTTGGACGATATTTTCGATAAACTCGATGCCCGTCGCGTAGAACAAATTGTACACTTAGTCTCGGGCGAAAACTTCGGACAAATATTCATTACAGACACCAATCGCGATCATCTTGACCGCATTCTCCGCAACGGTTCGTTTGATTACAAACTCTTCAACGTGGCCGACGGAGAGATCACCGAGAAGAAAGGAGACACCGGTGTTTAAACGCGACGTACTGCCTTTGGGCCAAATCCTACAACGATTGTTACGCGAAGAGGGTTTTGAAACACCGCTTAACCAAAAGCGATTAGTGGAATCGTGGAGCAAAGTGGCAGGTCCTACAGTGGCGCGCTACACCTCCGAGACCTTCATCAAAAATCAAACACTCTTTGTCAAGATACTCAATCCTGCCCTTCGGCAAGACCTTTCGATGATGCGCAGCCAACTCGTGCGCCGTCTCAATGCTGAAGTGGGAAGTCAGGTCATCACTGATGTCAGGGTTTATTGACAATTGATCGTCGGTATTGGGATTCCGGATAAAAGAACAAAACGGATGCAACGAAAAGGCTCTTATATATGTCTAAAATCTAAATGTATAGAAAATGTCTTGCAATTAACTGTCAGACGCCGGCCAATCAACTGTTAAACGCAGTGCAACTAACCATTAAACGCAGTGCACTTAACGGTTAGTTGCACTGCGTTTAACGGCTTTTCATTTTCCGTTTAAAAATAACGACATTCACTCCGCGATCTCTCCGCTACCGAAACAGCGGTGATGCTGCTCATCATAAACCACACAAAACTGACCGGGAGCTACACCTTGCAGCAACTCCGAAGAGTGAACGAGATATTCGCCAGCAGCAGTCTGCTCCATCCGTGCTGAATGAAATTCGGGTGTATGGCGAATTTTGAAAGTTACATTCACCATTTCCACAGGTTCGGTCAGGAAGTGGAAATCCCGTATTTTGAAATCTTTCTTATAAGCCGTAAGCGGTTCGTAACCTTTGCTTACATAGAGAATATTTTGTGCAATATCCTTTTTCACGGCATACCAAGGGCCACCGCCGAAACCCAATCCGTGACGTTGGCCGATAGTATGAAACCAAAGTCCTTTATGCCGGCCTATTTTTCGTCCTGTTTCCAACTCCAACACATCGCCCGAATTCTCACCAAGGTATCGACGAATATAGTCATTATAGTTGACCTTTCCTAAGAAACAGATTCCCTGACTGTCTTTGCGCTTAGCATTGATCAGATGCTCGCGCTCGGCTATTCGGCGCACGTCGTCTTTCATATAATGACCAATGGGAAAGAGCGCTTTCTTCAATTGCCAACCGTAAATCTGTGCAAGAAAATCCGTTTGATCCTTAACGGGATCCGGACTGGTTGTCAGCCATTTCTTACCGGCGATGATCTCGGTCTGTGCATAATGCCCCGTAGCTATCAAGTCATACCGATGCCCCGCCTTTTCATCAAAAGCGCCGAACTTGATAAGTCTGTTACACATTACATCCGGATTCGGTGTGAAACCCGCCCGCACCTTATCCATCGTATAACGAGTCACCTCATCCCAATACTCCCGATGACAGTCAACCACTTCCAAACGACAACCGAATCGTCGAGCCACAATCGTTGCCATCTCCAAATCTTCTTCCGAAGAACAATCCCAAGCCTCATTCTCGTCGGGGCCAATCTTGATATAAAAGCAATCGGGATGCAATCCGTACTGCGCCAACTCGTAAACCACAACCGAACTATCCACGCCTCCCGACAGGAGTACGGCTATCCGTTTATCCGTCAAATTCTCATTCATAGTTGCAAACTTACGCATTTTTTCCGAATTTCGCCTATGAACTCATTCAAAATACAATAAAAATGTTATCTTTGCAGCCATTAAAACACCAAACGGATGACAACTTTCACAGACACGATTACCGCCGAACTGCAAGTGCTCTCACAAGAAGAGAAGCGCCGAATACTGCCGCGCTTTTTCAAAACAGGCAAAGGCGAATATGGTGAAGGCGACAAATTCTTAGGCGTTGTGGTGCCGAACGTGAGGGCGGTAGCACGGAAACACAAAGAGGCAAGTCTCGACGAAGTGCGCGAGCTGATGAGTTCAGCGTGGCACGAAGTACGTCTCTGCGCGCTGCTCATAATGGTCGAGCGATGCAAACGTGCCGATAACACGACCCGCAAGGCATTTTTCGACCTCTACCTATCGCTCACAGAGCGCATCAATAACTGGGATTTGGTCGACCTTTCCTGCCGTTTCATCGTCGGCGAATATCTATTAGACAAGCCGCGCGACATCCTCTACCGTCTTGCAGACAGCCCGTTGCTATGGGACAACCGCATCGCCATCGTATCCACCTATGCCTTTATACGGCTCAATCAGCTCGATGATACGTTCGCATTAGCCACCCAAATGATGGCACATCCACACGACCTGATGCACAAAGCCATCGGTTGGATGCTACGCGAAGCCGGCAAGCGCGATGAACCAAGGCTCCACGAGTATATCCTGCACCATCGGAGAGAAATGTCTCGCACAATGCTGCGATATGCCATCGAGAAATTTTCGCCTCAGATCCGAGCCCAATTAATGGCTCGTCCCTAATCGTTACAACGCCTCTTTCAATACGTTGGGAATCTCGATTTCGTTGCATTTAATGATTTCCAACTTGCGAACACCTTCTTCTGAAAGCGAAAAATTCATCTGCCGATGGTCGCGCTGCCCCATCACACGATGAACAAAATGTTTGTCTTCGACCTGCCGAATGAGTTTCGATGCAATCGAAGGAAGCACTCCGAGCGCTCGGGCGATATCGCCCGACGTCATATCGCCCTCCTCACTCAATGTACAGAGCAACATCGCCTCGTTGATGCTCAGGGAAAATTGTGCCTCAAAAGTGTCTTCAAATACGGATATGGCACGGTAAATATCACGTATTTTGCAAATCGTATTCTTATCCATTGTTTGTAGGTTTTTTAATTTTTAATTGATCAGTTTTTTCAAGTCATTAAACTTTGAGTTGCCGGTCTGTCGGTTTTCCGTATCGAAAAAGGAGAAACCCACGAACTTTTCCACCTAAAACACACATCGTTTCCCGATAAAAACAACATCGTTTTCGACGAAAGATAGCGCCGCTTTCAGCAAAAGAACTATACTTTCCAATAAAAGACATTACTGCTTTTGAAGAAAAAGTACGGACTTTTTGCCCGAAAAGTACGGACTTTTTCAGTGAAAAGTCCGTACCTTTTTCAGCACACACTCGCATCATTCCGCAACATACTCATTTACAACATATTATATAAACAGGTTTACATTGGCATTTTCGGCCCGTTCCATATATGTGGCCACACCGCCGACGGTAACCCCGTCTATCAATTCTTCTCTCTGCACCCCCATCATATCCATCGACATCTGGCAGGCTATGAACTCGACACCATTGTCCAAGGCTTGCTGACGCAGCTTCTCGAGCGAATCGATGTTCTTTTTCTTCATTATATAGCGCATCATTCGGTCGCCGAGGCCGAGCATACTCATCTGTGAAAGGCGCAGTTTTCGGGAGTCGGACGGCATCATCCACGAGAACATTCGCCCGAAAATGTCTTTCTTTACCGCCGGTTTCAGCTCTCTCTTAATCACGTTCAGTCCCCAAAACGTAAAGAAAACAGACACTTTATGCCCCGTTGCGGCGGCTCCGTTGGCCAGTACGAACGTGGCCAATGCGCGGTCGAGATCATCGCTGAACATTATCAGTGTCTTGTTTTTGCTGTCCGTCAATGTCTGTACTTCCCGTCTATGAGAAGAGGCTTTCTCAACGACCACCGTATGATAGCCTCCGTCGGCATTCATCTCAACGATTTTGTTGCCCGTAGACTTGCACCACGCCCCTGCATCACGAGGGAATCCCGCATCCGTGGCTTGCACCTCCACACGATCACCAACGGTTGCATTGTCCATCGCTTTCTTCAACTTCATAATAGGGCCGGGGCACTGCAAACCGCACGCATCAACCTTAATGACCTGCCGGCATTCGTCGGCTGTCCGGAGCGGTACCGTCGGACAAGATGAAGACTCGCGACGCCTTACATTCAATACGGGCATCGTGGCTAATGAATAGATCTGATATCCGCCCGAGAGATTCCACACATCGGCATATCCGCGCCCCATCAGAATGCGCTGAGCCAAATAGCCTCGCAACCCCACAGCACAGAAAATGACGATCTTCTTGTTGCGAGGTATCTCGCAGATACGCTCTCGCAGATCATCGAGCGGTATATTTACGGCACCTTCGATCGTACCGAGTTCGAACTCGGCAGGTGTTCGCACGTCGAGCAACAGCACCTGCGAACGGTCGGTATCGCGCAGTTTGCGCCAATCAATCACCGGCATTGCCCCACTAATAATATTGCTTGCCGCATATCCGGCAATGGCAATCGGATCCTTGGCCGACGAGAACGGCGGAGCATAACACTGTTCGGTCTTGATCAGGTCGTAGACAGTTCCGCCCTGCTTGATGATCTGCGCAATCTGGTCGATACGCTTGTCCACACCGTCGTTGCCTACACACTGCGCTCCGAAAAGGCGCCCGTCTGTCGGACTGAATGTGAGTTTCAGCGTCAACGGGAATGCCCCAGGATAATATCCGGCGTGAGAAAGCGATACTGTCGTACTGCTCCGATAGCCTACTCCCATCTGTTTCAATCGTTTGGCCGGTAGTCCTGTCGTTCCGACAACCAGATCGAAAACTTTGGCAATGGCTGTCCCGATAGCTCCTTCATATTCGGTCTGATTACCGAAGACCATATTATCGGCCACAATACGTCCCTGCCGGTTGGCCGGTCCCGCCAAATAATTCAGCCACGGCTTACCCGTGAGCGGATGCGTGAATTCTATTGCATCGCCCACAGCATATACGTCGGGGGCCGAAGTCTCTAAAAACGCATTCACCTTAATACCGCGTTCGCCTAAATCAATACCCGCTTTAACGGCTAAATCGGTAACAGGACGCACGCCGATAGACAACAACACCATATCCGCCTCGATCTTTTCGTCACTGCTAAGGTATACAGCAATACGGTTATTCAACCGTTCAAACCGCTCTACTCCTTGCCGTAAATATAGACTCATCCCTTTATCCAACAAATGGCGATGCACGTGCGAAGCTATTGAAAAGTCGACCGGAGCCATCACTTGCTCTGCCATCTCAATGATAGAAACAGGTATACCGGCATTATGCAGATTCTCGGCCATCTCTAAGCCGATAAAACCACCGCCGACAACCACGGCATCCCGCACCGCGTGTGTATCCAAATAATTCTTGATTCGGTCGGTATCTTCAACATTGCGCAGGGTAAAAATACCTTCTGTTTCAATGCCTTTGATCGGAGGACACATCGGAGCAGAACCCGGCGAAAGTAAAAGTTTGTCATAATGTTCCGTATATTCCGTTCCATCAATACGCCGCACAGATATTCTTTTACCGACAGTATCGATACCAACAACTTCATTCTCCACCCGTACATCAATATTAAATCTGCGTCCGAACGACTCGGGAGTCTGCACAAAGAGCTTCTCCCGCTCTTTGATAACACCCCCGACATAATAAGGCAGACCGCAATTGGCATACGAGATATACTTCCCTTTCTCAATCAATACAATCTCCGCACTCTCGTCGGCACGACGAATCCGTGCCGCAGCAGTAGCTCCTCCCGCCACGCCTCCTATAATAATATGCTTCATAAACTATTCAATATTTTACTCAATTAATGGCTGCAAAGTTACAAAAAAGATTTTACAAAGAATATTTTCCAATCGAAAATAGATATAGAATTAAAAATATTACATCCTTTTATATGCAAGTAATATGATGTTAGTTTCCTCGGTTAATTACAACATATCAGAATTATTTGATCAATCGTCTTAGTATCTCTAAATACTATCCGAAATAGGATAAAACAAATAATTGCCGTAACTTCAATGAGTTACGACAATTACCTCTTCTAATCTTTTCCTTGTATCTCCTACTTCAGAGAATATTGAGTGGAGCTGGAGGGAGTCGAACCCTCGTCCAAACAGGGAAACCATACGCTTTCTACACGCTTATTCCGGACTTCAATTTTCGTGCTGAGGCAAGACCCGGACCACCAACTACAACCTTAGCCTCTAAATTTCATACGCCAAGCGAGGCATTGACGCACTATTTCCGATTTACTTGCACCGCTTGGACAAAGAACTTCGGAACAACAGCCTTTGAGCGATGTCTCGTCCTGTCACCTGGTGACGGGATCAAGCCAATAACCTACTGTACTTCGGTTAGGCAGCGAGAGCGTAGTTATTTTCGCCAATTAAATTCTTGATAACTGAGATTATGGAGCCAGCCACCGATGCTCCGCGTGCTTACATACCATTTCATCCCGCTGTCAAATCCAGTCAACCCCATTATAATCATTTGGTGTTAATTGACAAAGGAGGATTTTGCAAAATTACAAAAAACAAATGAGAGACACAAATAAATCACGCAATTTGTTTAATAATAGTCGTATTCCCACAAAAAATATCTATCTTTGCAAGAAATCAAAGAATTCTCCGTTCTAACAATGATGAAAAAACTAATTATATATATTGTGCTCTCGCTCTTTTGTCCGTTGACAATGATTGCACAGTCGACAATGACAGACGCACAGATTATGCGCTTTGTTGCCAAAGAACGAAAAGCAGGCACGTCTCAGGCACAAATTGTGACTAAACTGATAGAACGTGGCGTGGACATCACTCAGATTCGGCGTATCAAGAAAAAATATGAAAGACAAGTCAAACAGCAGGGACTTGGCGTCGTTGAGGATGAATCAGTTAGCGCGAAAGATGAACGAACGCAGAAAGACAACGGCAAAAAGAAAGATCCGAAAGGAAAATATTCCAATCAAAGACTGCAAAAGATTAAGGGTGAAAGCACATCGCAAAGCAGCAATGATGACACCGAACGGCTATTGATGCAAAAGGAGTTAGCCGGTATGATGCCCGAAGACACGGCAACAATATCAATACTGACAACGAAAAAGAATGACGAGAATAAGCGGAAGATATTCGGCCGCGACATTTTCAATCAGAAAGAACTGTCGTTTGAGCCGAATATGAATATTGCCACACCCCAGAATTATCGATTAGGACCAGGTGATGCTGTTGTTATCGACATCTATGGCGCCTCACAAAAGACAATCAACGCAACTGTCTCACCTGACGGGGACATAACCATCGAAGGCTTTGGTCCTATGCAAGTGAGTGGGCTCACCGTGAATGAGGCCAATGCCCGTCTGCGTACAACATTGGGTACAAGATTCAGGAGTTCGAGAGTCAGATTGACAGTAAACCAAACCAAAACCATTATGGTTAATGTGATGGGCGAGGTGCATACGCCGGGTACATACACTCTATCGGCTTTCGCCACGGTATTCCACGCCCTTTATATGGCCGGCGGTACCAATGACATCGGTACATTACGTAATATTAAAGTCTTCCGAAACAACAGATTGGTAACCGTCGTCGATATTTACGACTATATTCTGAACGGTAAACTCACAGGCAATATTCGACTGGCAGATAACGATGTGATTGTAGTCGGCCCATACGACTGCCTTGTCGACATCACAGGCAAGATAAAACGCCCGATGTTTTATGAAATGAAAAAGAATGAAAGCATCGCGACACTGCTGAAATATGCAGGCGGGTTTACAGGAGACGCGTATCGTAAGACCGTCAGAGTGATTCGCAAGACCGGTCGTGAATACTCCATTTATAATGTCGGCGAATTTGATATGGGATCTTTTCACGTTGCCGATGGCGACTCTGTAAGCGTCGATTCTATCCTCTCCCGCTTTGAAAATCGAGTTGAAGTTCGCGGTGCCGTTTTCCGACCGGGAATGTACCAAGTAGGCGGCGAGATCAATAGTGTACGCACACTTATTGGACACGCCGAAGGAGTAACGGAAGATGCCTTTACGCCCCACGCTGTGATGCATCGAATGAAACCCGACCGCACGTTGGAAATCATTCCCGTTGATGTTGAAGGTATAATGAGTGGTAAAACAGCTGATATTCCGCTGCAAAAGAATGACATTCTTTTCATCCCAACCAAACAAGAGATGATGCAGCAGCAAACGATTACGATTCACGGTGAAGTGCAATATCCCGGCATTTATCAATATGCAGACAATGAGACCATCGAAGACTTTATCTTGCAAGCAGGAGGATTGAAAGATGCAGCATCCACGGTAAAAGTAGATATTGCCCGTCGTGTGAAAAATCCCAAAGCATTGACAACCGACAGTGTGATAGCCCACACTTATACATTGGCCCTAAAAGACGGGTTCGTAATCGACGGAACACCGGGCTTTACTTTGATGCCGTTCGACGAAGTATACGTACGAAAAAGTCCAAGCTATTCAGTTCAGAAGAATATAAGTATTGAAGGACAAGTAATGTTTTCGGGTACTTATACTTTATCTCAAAAGAACGAACGGCTGAGCGATATTGTTCGGAAAGCCGGAGGAGTAACGGACAGAGCTTACATCGCGGGAGCACGCCTCGAAAGACGGATTACCCTGGAAGAGCGTCTACGTATGCAAACCATTGTACAAATGGCACGGGCACAACAAGGTGAGAAAGATTCATTGGCTATGAACAAATTGGATTTAGGCGATACCTATTTTGTCGGAATCGAACTGGATAAGGCACTGGCTCATCCCGGTGGAGATGCAGATTTCATCCTGCGTGAAGGCGATCGCCTTATCGTCCCCGAATATAATGGAACGGTAAAGATCAGCGGTGATGTGATGTATCCTAACACCGTGGCTTTTGAGAAAGGAAAACGCCCAGCCTATTACATCGATCAGGCCGGTGGATGGGGTAATCGCGCAAAAAAGAGCCACACCTATATTATATATATGAACGGTACCGTAGCCAAAGTCGGACATAACGCCAAAGTACTACCGGGTTGTGAGATTGTTGTTCCTAGTAAACCAGCAAGAAGCGGATTACGACTGACAGAATGGTTGAGTATCGGAACCACAGCAGCCACCATCGCCACAATGATTGCTACCATCGCAAACATTGTAAAATAGACAGATAACACTCGGCTTCAATTTACAGTCACAGTTCCACGGCTTTCAGCATTAAAGATTACGAATCTCCCGCGGGTAACGTTCACATTTAGTCCATCTGAACGAATCTCCCGCGGGAAATATTTAATGTGAGTTCGACGAATTTAAAATAATCTATTGCTGTCCGCTAAAAGTTTTTCTCTCAATAAAAATTAGGCTGAAACCCAAGAGAGGGTCTCAGCCTTTTTGGTTACCTTTGTTTTCCTCGCAAAAAAAACATAACCATGCACAAAGGTACACATTTTATCGGGCAAATGCAAGAAAAGAGATGTTTTATGCAGGTTGATGGTAAGTGATTGAGAATGTGTGAAAAACACGGATTATAGCCGTGTATTGCTTAGAGGGTGAAAGTGCAGAAAATGTGGATTTGTGCAGAAGATACGTTACCAAATCGTTAGCCAAATGTGTGTGAATAAAACGAGGTAACGATAAGCAGTTTGTACAGTGGTGGCGATTTCTGCCATTATGGTGTTTATGCACTGAACCACAATATTTTGCATAACCAAAAACGCTTCAAAAAAGGGTAACTTTGCCCACAAAAACAGAAGCGTATGCAAAAAGGGAAAATGAAGGTTTTGCTCTACCTCAAAAAGAGTGGTTTGGACAAGTCGGGGCAGGCTCCGATAATGGGACGGATAACCTATAATCGCACGATGGCTCAATTCAGCAGTAAGCTGTCGTGCAATCCCAAGTTGTGGAATGTGCGAGAGAGCCGATTGAATGGCAAGAGCCGTGAAGCAGTGACAACCAATGCAAAGTTGGAACAACTGCTTCTCTCTGTACAACGAGCGTACCAAACGCTTTGTGATAGAGGTATAGAGTTCTCTGCAAAAGACATCAAGGAGCAGTTCCAAGGCTCAATGCAGAACCGCACTACGTTCTTTCAACGCTACGACCAGATGGTGGAAGACGAGAAGCAATTGGTTGGCGTGGAGATTTCGGCACGTTGGCACTCGATGTATTACATGCTCAGAAAGCATCTGCAAGCCTTTATTCAGGAACGATATCGCACCGGCGACATTACCTTTGGGCAACTAACCGAGGATTTCTTGGACGGCTTACATCAATACAGCGTGGGAAAACATGGTCATTCACAGAGTTATTACCGCAAGATGGCATTGGCAGTCAAGAAAGTATGCCGTTTGGCTTTTCGCGAGGGTATCATAGACCGTCCTCTCTTTGACCTTGTCAAGATAGACAGAGGAGAGAGTAAACTGCCCAGAGCGTTGGACAGGGCTTCTTTTGATAGGATAAAGCAAGTCCGATTAGAAGAGGAGGAAACAGAACTGACACTTGCCCGTAACCTTTTCCTGTTCACCTGCTATACAGGCACAGCCTTTTGCGATATGATGAATCTGCGCAAGGAACATCTTGTGCAGGATGATGCAGGGGCTATGTGGCTTAAATTCAGAAGACAAAAGACTAATACTCTTTGTCGGGTAAAACTTCTGCCCCAAGCCGTTACTTTGCTTGATACATGCCATTCGGATGAACGGGACACGCTTTTACCGACTATCAGCTACGAGACCTATCGTTTCCTCCTGAAAGCCCTGCAACTGAGAGCAGGAATTGCCTTTCCCTTGACCGCACATATCGGACGGCACACCTTTGCGACATTGATAACCTTGGAGAATGGAGTGCCGATTGAAACGGTGAGTAAAATGCTTGGACACAGCAAGATTGAGACCACCGAGCGTTATGCCCATGTAACACCGAAGAAAGTATTTGAGGAGTTTGGTCGCTTCCTCTCTTTCACAGAAGATTTAACCCTTAGCCTTTGAGATTATGCGCAGTACATTCAACATTTTATTCTACATCAATCGCAGTAAACTGAAAGCAGATGGCACAACGGCAATCCTTTGCCGTATTACGATAGACGGCTCAAAAGTCGTGATGTCCACAGGAGAAAACACATTGCCCGGCGATTGGAGCGTAAAGCGACAGGAAACCAACGACAAGCAGCAGAACCAACGCTTGCATTCGTTTCGTGAGAAGATTGAGCAGGGGTATAATACGTTGCTCTTGCAATTTGGTGCGGTGAGTGCCGAGCTGCTTAAAAACCACTTGCAAGGTGTCGGAGCAAATCCGACCACTTTGCTTGCTCTTAGCCGAGAGGTATTATTGACAATTCAATCTACAAGAGTCTTAAGCACATACCAAAGTTGCTGTTGCTACCACAGGCAGCTGGAACTCTTTGTGGAAAGTAGAGGAAAAACAGACATTCCTCTTACGAGCCTTACGATGGAGTTTTTCGATGATTATCGCATCTACTTCAAGCGAAAAGGCTATGCCTTATCCTCAACGAAACAAAATCTCTTTTGGCTAAGCCGATTGATGTATAGAGCTGTGAGCCAGCAAACCATTCGCTATAATCCTTTTGAGGATGCCAAGTATGAGCGAGTAGAGCGAAAAATTCGCTGTCTGGGCAAGACGGCGGTTGCCCGTCTGTTGGCTATGCCCTTTCAAAACGAACAGGCGGAGTTTGTGCGGAGGATTTTTCTTTTCTCCGTATTCACAGGTTTGGCTTTTGCCGATGTGAGCAAGTTACGATACTGTGATATTGAGACAAACAATGCAGGAATACGCTATATCCGTCAGTACAGAAAGAAGACAGCTGTAGAGAGCATCACGCCTCTGCACCCGATAGCCGAGCAAATACTCTCGCTTTACCCACTGAAAGACAAGAAAGAGGATAGTCCTATCTTCGCAACCTCGATGAGTAGAATGCAGATAGGCATGCACCTCAAGGCTGTTGGTTTGGCTTGTGGCATTCGCCAATCCCTTTCCTTTCACATGGCTCGCCATTCTTTCGGTACGCTGACATTGGAGGCTGGTATACCGATTGAGAGTATTGCCAAGATGATGGGACATGCCTCTATTGCCAGCACGCAAATCTATGCGCAAATCACCGACCAAAAGATTTCAAGGGATATGGACAGGCTAATAAAAAGTTCTGCACGACACGAATAAACTCACATCTGTCATTAGAGATTTATATTTAATAAATGAGAAAAGATTCTATAAACATAAATCTATCCCTAAAGGAAGACTAACGATATTTTAACTCTTTGTGAGTGTTCCTCGCTCGTTCGTGCCCTAAGCAAATAAATCTGAAATATTATATCTGTTGGCAGTAGGAGTTGTTTTCCTTTTCTGTTGTGAGATGTGATTGATGGCTTATCTCCCTGTGAATTCGGACGGCAAAGAACAGTGTCATCAAAGTTGCAAAGATGTCGGCGACAGGCTGGGCATAAAGCACACCATTCAGTCCCCAATATGATGGAAGCAGTAATATGGCAGGGATAAAAAACAGCCCTTGTCGTCCGATATTGAGCAGAAGGCTCTGCCTTGCTCTTCCGATTGCCATATATAGCGTGGAATACACAAATTGAAATCCAAAAGTGAAGAACATAATCGTATTGGCTCTAAGCGCAATTCTTGCTATTTCCTGCA
>NZ_CAUTUT010000027.1:0-20764 GCF_963541955.1 Hoylesella pleuritidis
TAAAACGATAGTACTTTTTCTGTAAAACGATAGTACTTTTCATATAAAACGATAGTACCTTTCGCTGAAAAGAACCGTACTTTTTCTTCAAAGGCAGTAATGTCTTTTGTTGGTAGGTATAGTTCTTTTGCTGAAAGCGGCATTATCTTTCGTCGAAAATGATGTTGTTTTTACCATAAAATGATGGTATTTTTTAGGTAAAATGGTTGTATTTTTTTCTGATGAAATCTTTTACCTTTGTTTATTCAGTACGATGAGAGGAAAGGAAATGTGTGTGTTATTTGGTCAACCGAATGGTTTCGTCCTCAGAGAGGATGAGTTCTTCATTGATAAGATAGCGGAGAGCATCGTTTAACAGGTGCGGAGAATGACGAAGCGTTTTTAACTCGGCGATGGAGTGGGGGAGGTGGTCGCTTAGGAGAGCAAGGATCTCTTGTCGAATCTGTTCGGGGAGATTGGCAGAAGACCGATTTGTCCGACGGTTGAGACAGACGTCGCACTGCGTGCAATCTTTTGTATGCTGCTCTCCGAAGTAGTGAAGAAGTTGCCGGCTGCGACAGGTATTATTGTCTGTGATATATTGTTTCATTGCCAGAATGCGGCGAACGAGTTGCTCCTTACGCTCCTCATAAACTGCCTGTGGAATATGGATACGCGCGGTTTCTTCGCGATCTTGCGTGTAAGTAATGAACGGCATTTTGCGACGGGGAACGAAGTGTAGAATGCGGCGTCGGCTCAATGCCTTTAAGTTGAGATAAACTTGCTGCTCGGTAAGACCTGCTCGTTGGGCCATCAGCTCCTCGTTGATGTAAACATAGTCGTTGAACAGGCCGCCGTAAGTACGCAAGAGAGACGTGATGACGGCCTCTTCATTCGGATTGGTTTCATTCAAACGATAGAGTTCGTTGCGGTCGAGCAGGAACATTACACGGGCTGCGGCATCGGGATCGGTTTCATAATGGATGTATCCGGCACGTTCTAAAATATGAAGGGCGGCATTTGCCTGTATGGGAAAATGTTTGAATGTGTGACAGAATTTGTCGATGTCGAACTCAGATGTATAACCGTTTCCGCTTCCTGCACCAATCTGATAGTAATAGGCGAGATGTTCGTATACCTTCTTTATATAGTCTTTCTCGGGGAAATTATCGGCAACTCGTCTATCCAATTTGCTCGTATCATTGTTGCTATGAAGCAGTACGGCGTAAGCTTTTCTTCCGTCTCGCCCTGCACGGCCTGCTTCTTGGAAATATGCTTCGATAGAATCGGGACAATCGATGTGGACAACCGTACGCACATCGGGCTTGTCTATACCCATTCCGAAAGCATTGGTGGCCACGATGACACGTATGTTATCTGCCTGCCAATCCTTTTGTCGATTATCTTTGACTGCGTGGTCGAGACCGGCGTGATAGAAGGTGGCGCTGATCTGATGCGTTTCCAACAATTGGGCAATCTCTTTGGTCTTGCGCCGGCTACGCACGTAAACGATGGCACTGCCGCTGACGAGAGTGAGGATATGAATAAGTTCGGCTTCTTTATTTTCTGTATGTCGCACGACATAGGTCAGGTTTTTTCGCTCGAAACTCATCCGAAAAACGTTTTTCTCGGTAAAGCCTAATTGAGTCTGAATATCGTCTACAACCTCTGGCGTTGCGGTTGCAGTCAAAGCAAGAATCGGAATGCCCGGTTTCAGTCGGCGAATAATGGCAATGTTCAAATAGGCCGGTCGAAAATCATATCCCCATTGACTGATACAGTGGGCTTCGTCGACGGTGATGAAACTGATGCGGATGTGTTTCAGTTTGGCTTGAAACAACTCAGATCCCAGTCGTTCAGGTGAGATATAGAGGAGCTTGACACCTCCGAAGATGCAATTTTCGAGCGCTTTAATAATCTCCTGTCGCGACATTCCTGAATAGATTGCCGTGGCTTGAATACCGAGCCGACGTAGATGCATCATCTGATCTTTCATTAGCGCGATGAGTGGTGTGATGACGATGCATACGCCTTCGGTTGCAAGAGCCGGCACTTGGAATGTTAGCGACTTTCCTCCTCCTGTGGGCATCAGTCCAAGTGTATCGCGACCGCTACCGATACTCTCGATAATATCGCGTTGGATGTCGCGGAAATCTTCGTATCCCCAGTATTCCCGCAGTATTTTGATATATTTGTCGATGGGCGAGTTCAAGTTCGGGTCTCGTTCAGAATATATGTTTTGGCATTTCGATATTCCTCTGCGGGCCGAATGTCTTCGATTTGTAATTGAAGCGAACCATGTTTGAAGACGTTGTTTTCGATGGTAAAGGCAATATCGAAGCTGCATTTCGACTTGATATATCGCACCGAAGCACTTTGCCCGAAAGCAATTCCGTTGACTACACTGCTCGATTTTGAATCAACGAGTTCTAATTTAATATGCTCCTGCTCACGCCCTACCACTTTACTGGTGCCATAATCGTAAACGTCGACCGTACAAAAAAGTGGCTTTTGATTACCTGGACCGAAAGGCGAAAAACGTTTCAAATCGTTGTGCAATCGTTTTGTAATGTCTTTAAAATCAATGATTGCATCGATATTGAGTGTGGCCTCTGTCTGTTCGGGTTGGATATGTTCGTCAACATATTGTTGAAATCTGGCACGAAAAATATCGATGTCGCTCCATCTTAAAGTAAGTCCTGCGGCATAAGTGTGCCCTCCAAAGTTGACTAAAAGGTCACGACAGCTCTTAATAGCCGAATAAACATCGAATCCTGTCACGCTGCGAGCCGACCCTGTAGCATAATCTCCGTCGCGAGTAAGAATCACTGTCGGACGGAAGTATATCTCTGTAAGTCGCGAAGCAACGATGCCGATTACACCTTTTTTCCAATTCTCATCATAAAGCACAATGGATGAGCGGTGCTGCTGACTCTCCAATTTTGCCACGATTTGATTGGCTTCTTCGGTCATTTGCTTATCAATGTCTTTGCGTTGTTCATTATATTCATTAATATGCCTTGCCTTTTTCAGCGCAATTCCATAGTCTTTTTCCACAAGCAGGTCAACGCTCTCTTTTCCGTTCTCCATACGCCCTGATGCATTGATTCGCGGTCCGATCTTAAAAATAATGTCACTCATCGACAGCTCGCGGCCGTTAAGTCCGCAGATGTCTATAATGGCTTTCAGACCGAGATTGGAATTTTGGTTCAGCTGTTTGAGTCCATGGAATGCCAGAATTCGGTTCTCGTCGACCACAGGAACGATGTCCGCAGCGATGCTCACGGCACAGAAATCAAGTAGGGGAATAAGTCGCGAGAAAGGAATGGCATTGTTCTTGGCAAATGCCTGCATAAATTTGAAGCCCACACCACAGCCACAAAGATGTTTGAATGGATATGTGTCGTCAGGTCGTTTAGGATTAAGAATTGCTACAGCCTTGGGCATCACCTCGTCGGGAACGTGATGATCGCAGATGATAAAGTCTATACCGAGATCTTTGGCATAAGCAATTTCATCGATTGCTTTAATACCGCAATCAAGGATGATAATGAGTTTGACACCCGTTTCCTTGGCATAGTCTATTCCTTTTTTGCTGACTCCATATCCTTCTTCATAACGATCGGGAATATAGTAGTCTATATTGGAATAGAATTGCTGTAAAAACTTGTACACCAGAGCCACTGCCGTACATCCGTCTACATCATAATCACCGTACACCAAGATACGTTCCTTGCGACCCATTGCATCGTTCAGTCGGTCGACTGCAATATCCATATCTTTCATCAAGAACGGATTGATAAGGTCGGCAAGCTGCGGTCGGAAGAAACGCTTAGCCGCCGATTCGGTGCTGATACCGCGACGGATAAGCAAAAGAGATAATATGGGACTGATATTCAGTTTCTCTCCCAGCTCCTTAGCTGCCTGTTCCTCTTCTGATGTGGGTGATTCGTAATTCCATTTGAAGTGCATTTATATGTTTTTTTATTTCTTTTCGCGATTAGAGATCGTGTCAATCAAACGACAATCCGAGCCCAAAGTTACGAAATATAAATAAGAAAATGGCAGTTTCTGATGGAAAAAACAGAAACTGCCGTTATTTTATTCAGCCCTTAAAAATAGCTATCAGATGCCTATTTTCTTGCGGATATCTTTGGGAATGGCATTTTTATTCACCATAAAGTCCATTGTGTTGGCAGCGATGAAAGTTTTGGTCATATACCAAATACCCTTGTAATCGCCGGTCTCTCCCCACGAGTTTTTCACCATATAATACTCTTTGCCATTTTGATCCTTGGCAATTCCGTAGATCAACATACCGTGATCGTCAGTAAGTTCCCAGTTATCAAAACGCTCTTGGCGCATCTTCTGAGTGGGAATAATTTCGGGAGCTAAGCAACCTAACGAGTCGAGCTTATTGCTCTTCTCTGTTTTAGTAAGCTTAAGCCACCGAGCCATATCGCTGCCGGCAAGTCCCGGCATCTTTTTCGTGTCATAAGCATAACCCAATCCCTGACGAGTAAAACCGTCTTCGGACACATCTCCTCCCCAAGCTACGGTGTAACCATTCATCACTGCATTGTCGATAATACGCATCATATCTTCCATCGGAAGATTCCAAGATAACGGATTACGCCAATTGTCTTGAACTTCTACGGCGAATTGAGCCCAGAATGGATGATGTGTATAGCTGGTAACAGTTACGTAATCATCGAAGTTAAGACCAAGACTTTCTGCAAATGATTTCGGTGTATAGGTCTTGCCTTGATAGGTAAATGACTGAGGGCACTTGCCTAAATAAGAATCTAAGATGCCCTGTAAACCTACTTGCCACTGTGTTGTCAATTTCTTTGCTCTTGTTTTTGCAATAGCCGTTACATAGGGACTCATTACTTCAAACAGCTCGTTATAGTTGTTGAGCGAATCACCATAAAGTGTTCCTGGCAACGGCATTGCGTTTTCAGGACAGATACCGTAGTTTTGGAGACAATAAAGCACATCATAAGCGCTTCCGCCCTGTGCAAATTGGCAATCGCCGTGCAGCCGGACAACCTGGCGGGCGCGGTCCATATACGTTTTGTTAGCCACGAATGATTCACAGAGGTCATAGGTCTTGCCGGTAGCTTTGAGGATTTCGCTCTCGAAATAACTCAATGTCGAGTAATCCCAACACGTACCGCTGCGACTCTGATTCTTGATACTCGTAATTTTGTTTTCTTTGACAACGGTAAACACCGGTTTGTTTTTGTTTACGCTGTTGCGTTTGTTTTTCGCACTTACGCCTGTCGTTACTAAGGCGAGTAATGCGAGTGCTAAAACTTTCTTCATTGTTTTTATTGTGTCATTTGATTTAGTTATTCTCCATAAATGCCTCAACATCCTTGGGATGATAAGGTATGAGGTCTTTCCCTATGAAGCGACAGCCGTCCTTAGTGATGAGAATATCGTCTTCGATACGTATGCCACCGAAATCTTTATAAGTTTCCAATTTATCGAAATTGAGGAACTCTTTACAGTGTCCCGATGCTTTCCACTCATCGATTAAAGCCGGAATGAAATAGATACCCGGCTCATCTGTCACGACAAAACCTTCTTCCAAGCGACGCCCCATACGTAGGCAATTGGTACCAAACTGCTCTAATTTGGGTCTGGTCTCTTCGTCGAAGCCCACGTTGATTTGATCAAAGTTTTCCATATCGTGCACATCTAAACCCATCATATGGCCCAATCCGTGGGGTAGAAACATAGCGTGTGCTCCGGCTCGAACAGCTTCTTCAGTATCACCTTTCATCAAACCGAGTTCTTTCAATCGGTCGGTCATTAGTCGGCATACAGCCAAATGAATATCGAAGTATTTTGCTCCGGGTTTGGATATCTCTAAAGCATAGTCGTGGCAAGCCTCGACAATACTGTATATCTCTAACTGCCGCTGGGTAAACTTACCTGTTACAGGCATTGTACGAGTGTTATCCGAACAATAATTCATCATATTCTCGGCCCCAGCATCACACAGAGCCAGCTTACCTGCTTCCAACTTGTTGAGTGAAGGAGTACCGTGCAGGATCTCGCCGTGCTGTGTAAAAATTGTAGGAAAGCTCACCATAGATCCATAAGAATGCGCAATGCCGTCCACCTGACCGGCTATATATTTTTCGGTTACGCCCGGTTTGACCAGTCGCATTGCCGTAGTGTGCATCTCATAACCGATGACTGCCGCCCGCTCTAATTCTTCTATCTCTTCTGCATCTTTTGTCGAGCGCATCTTTACGATAGCTTTAATTAGATCCATTGAAGCAGACTCTTTCTGTTGATTGGGATGGATGCCGAGCAAATCGAATATCTGTAACTTGATGTCAAAGCGATAGGGAGGCAGGAAATGGATTCTGCGCATTGCGCGAAGTGCATCATTGCAGATATTTGTCAATAGCTTCATCGGTGCAGAATGAGCTACGCCAACTTCAGAAGCCATATTGCTTACACTGTTCACGCTACCATACCATACGATATCTTCGATATCTATATCATCACCGATTAGCGTTTCGGTGTCATTATCTACATCAATCACGCCGACAAGCCCATCGCGTTGCTGACCAAAATAGTATAGAAACGATGAATCTTGACGGAACGGATAGTAGCCATTGTTAGGGAAATTACTGGGCGACTCATTGTTGCCGAATAATACTATTACTCCGTTCCCCACAAGCCTTTTTAGCTCATTGCGGCGACGAATATAGGTTTCTTTGTTAAACATAATATTATTTTTTAGAACGTTTGCCTGCAAAGGTAATAAAATTCAGATAAAAACAATTATCTTTGCAGTGAATTTTTCAGATTTATGAAGATAGATACCGATACGGGATTAGTGCTTGAAGGCGGAGGTATGCGCGGCGTTTTCACTTGTGGCGTATTAGATGCTTTGATGAAACACGATATATATTTCAATTATATCGTGGCAGTTTCGGCAGGTGCTTGTAACGGAATGTCGTATATGAGCAGGCAACCACGCCGCGCCCGAATATCCAATATCGATTATTTGGCACGTTACGACTATATTGGTCTGCGCCATCTTGTCACACAGGGCTGCATTTTTGACCAGGAGCTTCTCTACGACAAATTTCCCAATCAATATCTACCTTTCGATTACGAAACTTACTTTTGCAATCCCGCCACATTTGAAATGGTGACGACTAACTGCGACACCGGTCGGGCTATGTATCTTTCAGAGTACAGCGATCGTCGGCGTTTACTCGATATTGTGCGTGCTTCGAGCAGTCTGCCTTATGTGAGCAAGATCGTAATAGTGGACGGCATACCGATGCTCGACGGCGGAATTGTCGATAGTATTCCGATTCAGCGCGCCATGGAAACAGGTCATCGATATAACATTATAGTGATGACACGTAACCGTGGATATCGCAACACCGGCCGTGATCACAAGATTCCAAACTTCATTTACAAGAATTATCCTCGTTTACGCGTAGCTTTGAGTCGCCGAATTGCGGCGTATAATGAACAATTACAGATGGTGGAAGAGTTGGAAAGTCGTGGGGAAATCTTCTGTATCCGCCCAAGCCATCCCTTGGAAGTCGCTCGAATCGAAAGAGACACGGCAAAACTTGAGCGCCTTTATGAAGACGGTTTCACGCAAGGCGAGCAGTTTTGTAATTCTATATCGAAATCGACGTTTTAAAGATGCGTCGTTTCGCATAAAACAAAGCAATGCGGGGGGTACTTTGGTTGAGCCCCCCGCATTGCTCTTATTCATTGATTATATATTTGGGGGATTCCCCATATTTGTTGGATTCAGGTCTGCCGTCTAACAAACAGAAAATAATTGTGACAAGACTGGTTACCGTATAGACCAGTCCCAATACCATCAGCACTGGATTAAAAAGAGCTTTCATTACCGATTGTGGATCTGTATTGACAGCCATCATTTGTTCGCTGATACCGCTCAAGTTGAAATAGAGAGAGTAAGCTAATATTGAAATCCAACTCACAACGACCCACCATTTACTCTTTCCCGTATCTTGTAGACGACGAACAGTCACAGCAAGAGCTGCAAACCATAAGAGAGGTGTAATAATGGAGGTTACTATGGGGGGAAGAATTTTACCAAGCAACCAGCTGATGATAAAGTACCCGATGAGGAAAGCCAACATAAACCACCAGTATTCAGATCGGCGTGAACGTCCTTTGAAATCCGTCACTCTTCCGGAAGCGAGTTTAATCGCTTCTCCGAAACTCAATTGTGGTTTTGCAGTTACATTGTTCATAATCATTACATTATGTTTTATAAATCTGTTAAATCATTCATTTTAATAGATCGGGGCGCAATCGCTTAGTGCGTTCATAACTCTGCTCAATTTCCCAGTCCTTTATTTTTGCTTCATTTCCACTCAGAAGGATATCAGGAACTTTCCAACCTTTATAGTCGGCAGGACGTGTGTAGATGGGAGCGGAGAGCATATCGTCTTGAAAGCAATCAGAGAATGCACTCTGTTCATCACTAATTACGCCTGGTACCAATCGTACAATTGCGTCTGCCATTACGGCTGCAGCCAGTTCACCACCCGTCAAGACATAGTCGCCGATAGAGATTTCACGTGTGATGAGATGGTCGCGTATCCGTTGATCGATGCCCTTATAGTGTCCACATAATATAATAATGTTACCTTTCAGTGATAAGTCATTGGCCACGTGCTGGCTGAATTGTTCACCATCAGGTGTCGTAAAGATTACCTCATCGTATGTCCGTTCCGCTTTCAGGGCCGAGATACACCGATCAATAGGTTCGCATTGCATTACCATTCCGGCAAATCCGCCATAAGGATAATCGTCCACACGTCGCCATTTATCTTTTGTATAATTACGGAGATTATGTAAACAGATTTCTGCCAATCCTTTTTTTTGTGCACGTGCTAAAATGGATTCGTTGACAAAACCTTCTAACATCTCCGGCAATACGGTTATGATGTCTATTCTCATTATGATGACAAAGTTAGCAAAATTTTACTTTTCCTTTATGATTCCGACGTTAAAAAATGTTTGTATTATCGTGTGTTGTTATGTCATTTATACTCATAAGGTTATAATATACCGTTAATCGCTCTGCAATTAGCTGTTACTTGTCTTGCGATTAACGGCTTTTCAGCGTATAAAAAACCGTTATTTGCAGAGCGAGAAAGCGTAATTTATAAGTCAATGTAATTGCCGTGCTTCCCAATAATATTGATTACTCATAATTCAATAATATATAGATTTTATCTTTTTTGTACGATTTTGTACTTTATTTGAACAATAAAAGGCATTTTATATCTAATTGTCCATTAACTTTGCCACATAATAAACTTAACTAATTTAATAAAAAAGAAATCTACAACTTAACACTTAGTGTAATGTAATGAAAAGACAAATTATTCGATGCGGTATTCTGATACTATGTATAGGAACTTTACCGTTTTCCTCAGCTTATTCAGCTGAAATTGCGATTCAACAGACCAGTCAATCAAGTAAACGGTTTGATGTTCGAGGAACGGTTTCAGATGCTATGGGAATTATTGTCGGAGCAACAGTGAAGATTGTCGGCTCTAAGACAGGAACAGTGACAGATGTGAATGGTACTTTCCATTTAAAAGCAGTTGTCGGTGATAAAATCGAAATATCCTGTATAGGATATGAGACACAAACAATTGTGTGCAAGGGACAGGCTGTTCTAAAAATCAGAATGAAAGAGAATGCAGTGGCGCTTGATAATGTCCAAGTAATTGCCTATGGAGTTACACGGAAAGCAACGATTACAGGCGCATTGGCGTCCATCAATCAAGATGATTTACTTAAATCTCCCGTTGCCAATATGGGAAATGCACTGGCCGGAAAGATTTCGGGACTATCGAGTATTCAAACAAGCGGTCAACCCGGTGCGGATAATGCAGCTTTGTTTATCCGTGGAGTAGGCTCTTTGAATACATCATTATCTCAACCCTTGATTTTAGTAGACGGAGTAGAGCGTCCTTTTTCTCAGATAGATCCTAATGAGGTTGACGATATAACCGTATTAAAAGATGCCTCTGCTACGGCTGTATTTGGTGTTCGAGGTGCAAATGGAGTTATTTTGGTAACGACAAAACGTGGAATGAAAGAGAAACCGAGATTAAGTTTCTCGACATCGATAGGTTTTCAGATTCCATCCAGAATTCCCGATTTTGCGAATAGTTATGAATGGGCTACAGAATATAATCGTGCCCAAAAGCACGACGGTGTATCCGAAGATATGCTTGGATTCTCAACAGCAGATATAGAAAAGTTCAGAACTAACAGCAGTCCGCTTACGCATCCGAATGTGAATTGGATAGATCTGTTGATTCGTAATTCTGCCATACAAACACAACATAATTTCAATATTTCAGGAGGGACAGAACGTGTAAAGTATTTTGCATCATTGGGTGTGTTCACACAAGATGGTCTCTTCAAGGTGTATAAAAACAGAAATGATAAAGGGTTTAGATACGATCGTTATAACTATCGTGTTAATTTAGATATTGACGTTACTCGAACAACTGCTGTTCAAATTAATCTCGGCGGTTACTTGGGGGACCGGCAAGAACCGAACTATAATAATGGTTCAACGAGCAATGTTGGATATCTTTTCAGAGATCTTTATTCCACTGTACCATTCAGTGGAGCTGGTTTAGTCGATGGTAAACGCATTCGGATGAACTCCAATCAGTTCTCAATAGGTAATATACAGGATGGTCTCAACATCTACTATGGAAAAGGTTACAATACAACTGTACATAATACATTGAATTTTGATTTTAAGCTATCGCAGAAACTGAATTTCTTGACCAAAGGGTTAACTTTCCATGTGAAATGTTCTTATAACAGCGGTGTGACGATCTATAAACGGAGAGAAGGAAGAGAACCCTTGTATGAACCGGTTATCAATGGAGATGGAAAAACAGTATTGAAATTGATTCATAGTTACCAAAAGTTGGGATATTCTGAATCGGATGCTTTATCTAAGAATTGGTATTTAGAAGGAGCCTTTAATTATAAACGTAAATTCAGACAACATAATGTATCTGCACTGGCAATGTACAACCAAACGATGAAATACTATCCTACGGGTAATTTCACAGATATTCCACGAAGTTATATAGGTTTTGTCGGACGTGCTACTTATAATTATATGACCAAGTATCTTATGGATTTCAGTGTGGGTTATAATGGCTCTGAGAATTTTGCAAAAGGGCATCGTTTCGGCTTTTTCCCGGCCGGTTCTGTGGGGTGGATAGCATCGGAAGAAAAGTTCTTTAAAATGGTTAAACCCATCGTGACTTATCTGAAATTTAGAGTTTCTTATGGAAAGGTAGGAAATGATATAACCAGTGATAATTCACGTTTCCTATATCTTCCTGATACTTATCGCATCAGTTATGGCAGTTATAGCTTCGGAACAACTACAAGTTCGAAGATTGTAGGAGCGACAGAAGGTAAAATAGGAAATCCAAATGTAACTTGGGAAACAGCAACAAAACAAAACTATGGTATAGATATAAAAGCCTTCAAAAATAAACTTTCTTTTAACTTTGATTATTTTATAGAACACCGTAAGAATATTCTTATTTCTCGGGGCATAATTCCTGGCTATCTTGCAGTTCAACTACCCACAGTAAATATGGGTAAGGTTGATAATCACGGCTATGAGTTTAGTATGCGCTGGCAGGATCGGATTCGAGATATTAAGTATTATATAGGTACAAATCTTTCGTATGCAAAAAATAAAATTATATTTAAGGATGAAATCACTTATCCTTATAAATGGATGCAACGGACAGGAAAGCCTGTCGGACAAAATTTCGGATATGTATTCGATGGGTACTTTACAGAAGAGGAAGTGGCAAATTACCAAAGTTTGAAAGGTAAGAAAAATGGTATAGCTGATCAAGGGAGTGGATATATCCCATTGGCAGGAGATGTCAAATATAAAGACTTAAATGGAGATGGGAAAATTGATGAAAAAGATATTCGGGATATAGGCTACTCTAACTATCCGATCTATTCGCTTGGTGTTAATATGGGAGTCTCGTGGAAAGGTTTCGATTTTAGTATTACGTTTGCAGGAGCATTTAAAACATCCAGATTACTTAGTTCTACCTATCGTATTCCTTTTGGTGAAACGAATAATTCTAGTCTGATGCGATATATGATAACCGATGCTTGGACTCTTGAGAAAGGAAATAGGGCAAAGGCTCCTGCATTGTCATTGAGAAATAAATCGCATAATTATATAGATTCTGATTTATGGCTGAAAGATGCTTCTTATATCCGCTTGAAGAATATTGAATTAGGCTATTCAATTCCTAAGACAATTATTAAGCCCTTATATATAAACTCTTTGAGAGTGGCAGTTTCTGGATATAACCTTCTTACTTTTGACAACTTGAAAGTGAGTGATCCGGAGGCAAATCCCAATGGAAGAGCATATCCCTTGATTAAAATAATAAATTTTGGACTTAGAATAAGTTTTTAATGAATTATTTATGAAAACAAAATCATATATAGTGACAGGAATCCTGTCTATATTATTAGTTGCAACATCTTGTGAAGACCTGTCTTTTGGAAATAGTTTTTTACAAAAACCACCCAGCACAGATGTAACAATAGATACGATCTTTGCAAAAGGAGAGTATGCCAAAAGGGTATTATGGCGTAGTTATGGACTGTTACCTTATGGAATGGAGACCAATGGCTTTTGGACACAGATGTGTATGAGTACCATTGAAGGATTCACAGATTTGAACTATGATAATATCGGTTATTCAGCTTTATCAAAGACGTATTATCCTGGTCTATATAATGCTGCAGTAGAAGATAATACAACAAAGAATGCTAATAGAACTAAAATGCAATTTTCGCAATCTGGCATATGGACAGGAATTCGTCATGCTTGGTTATTTAAAGAAAATGTCGATCGTGTACCAGATATGGATAAAGCAGAGAAGTCGCGTATGAAAGCCGAAGCAGAAATGATGGTTGCTGTGTTCTATGCACATATGTTGAGACACTATGGCGCATTACCGATTATTGATCACGCGATAGCAGCAGATGATACCACATTTCCTGCTCGTGCTACTTTACAAGAGACTGTCGATTTCATCGTAAAGTTGTTAGACCGTGCTATTGCTTGTGAAGATTTTCCCTGGAGTATTCCAATGGATGAATTGGAAAATTGGGATGGAAGATTGACAAAGGCAGGAGCAATGGCACTGAAAACCCGTGTTTTACTGTTTGTTGCTAGTCCTTTATTTAATGCAGATCATCCGTTTGCTGAAGGAGAAGCTTCAGAAAAGAAAATGACTTGGTTTGGCAACTATGACAAGAATCGTTGGAAAGTAGCCGCAGACGCCTGTAAGAAATTCTTTGATGCATTGCAGACCAATGGATTCTATAAATTGGTCGAAAAGGGAGACAAAGGTATTACCGATGTGCGAGATGCCTATACAAGTGCATATTTCGATAGAGGAAATACTGAAGTTTTGGTATCAAGTAGACGTGAATTTCTAAGTACAAACAAAAATGGACAGTTTGATAAAGCTCTTAGGTGGGGAGCTTACTGTCCGACAAAGGAATTTTTTGATATGTTTGAGATGAAAGATGGACGGAAGTTTGATTGGAATGACGTCAAGATGAAAAAGAATCCGTTCTTGAATCGTGATCCAAGACTTTATGAAAATTTCATTTTAGATGGAGATCGTTATAACGGTCGAACAGCTGCAATGACAGAAGAAAAACCTGGTGATAAGGTAAATTATCCAAAAGGGAAAGACTGGAAACAAGGACGAATGCATGAATTAAGTCTATCTACTGGATTAGCTTGTCGAAAATGGGGGTTAGATCGTAATTCCGCCGCATATAATAGGCCTGTACAATGGCCTACAATACGATTAGCAGAGGTCTATTTGAATTATGCGGAGGCGCTGAATGAATATAATGATGGGCCAACAGAAGAGGCTTATCAATATATAAATAAAGTGCGTGCACGCGTGGATATGCCGGCGTTGAGACCTGGTATGACAAAGGATGAGTTCAGAGAAGCAGTTTTACGCGAGCGTGCCGTGGAATTTGCTTATGAAGAAGTACGTTTCTTCGACTTGATCCGTTGGAAGAAATACGATGTCTTTGAAATGCCTTTACATGGCCTCCATATTTATAAGCATAAAAAGACCAAGGAATATGTCTTTAAACCTTTTGCTTTGACGAAATATTATCGCGTATGGTGGAAAACGGGATGGGAACCAAGAATGTGTTTAAGCGCATTCCCATCCAAAGAAGTAAATAAGGGATATGGATTAGTACAAAATCCAGGGTGGTAGATATAAACTTTTTAAATAGAAAAGAAAATGAAATTCAAACTATATATTATAGCTTTCTTATTGATGCCGCTACAAATCTGTGCTCAATCGAAATCTACCGACAGTAGTCGGATACACAAGGATACTTATTTAATTACATATGGACGAAATGTTTCTTTCGATATCAAAGAAACAACGACGGCCACAGCGTTTACGACGAAAGAATCTCTCTCTCATCGTAAGGGAATTAATCCGCGAGATGTATTATACGGTTTAATCTCGGGAATGCAAGATTTGCAAAATCAAGGAGCAGCTTGGGAAACGACAGGAGATATTTTCATCCGCGGATATAATACATTGAATGCGAAATCTCCTTTAATTCTGATCGATGGTTTGGAGCGTGAACTCGGTCAGATTTCCATAGATGAGATTGAGAAAATAACGGTGCTTAAAGATGCTATTTCTACTGCTCTTTACGGAATGCGCGGAGCAAATGGGGTTGTTTTAGTAACGACAAAGAGAGGAGTTATGAGTAAACCAAAGATTAATTTCTCGTACGAGTTTAATTTGGGACAACCTTTTCGTACGCCCAAATTCGTGGATGGATATACATATGCTCAAGCACTGAATGAGGGAATGCTCAATGACGGTTTATCACCTCGATATAGTGTAGACGAGTTGTCTGCATTCAGAACAGGCAGTATCCCAAGTGTATATTCTAATGTCGATTGGTGGAAAGAGTCACTTCGTAATTACAGTACCGGAAATAATGTTACTTTCTCCGTAATTGGTGGAGGACAATATGTACGTTATTTCACGCAGCTAAATTATTTAAATGATATCGGGATATTTCGACCAGTAGCGAATAATGATGGATATTCTACGCAACTTAAATATTCTAAATTAAATATCCGCACAAATTTGGATATAACTTTGACACGGTACACGCAATTGCAGTTGAATATATTCGGTACATTCTCGGAACATAATCGACCCGGGGCTACAATCGGTGACATTTTTGGAGCTTTGTACAGAACTCCTTCTGGTGTGTTTCCGATAAAGAACGATCGTTACAATTGGGCAGGAACCACTGATATAGGAGATAATCCCGTGGCAATGATTTCTGGAACAGGATATGCCCGTTCACAGCAAAGAAACTTTTATGCAGATATGAAACTCTCGCAAAATCTGGATGCTTTACTGAAAGGACTTTCTGCCGGTGTTAGAATAGGTTTAGACAACAGTGCGGCTTATTGGGACTCGAATACTCGCAAATACGGATATGAACAAGCCTACTATGATTGGGAGAATAAGACTTATTCTTATAAAAATCTGCGCAATGAGACGGCTTTGAACGCCAGTCATTCTGTGGGTGCATCGAAAAATCATTTTAATCTGAATGCTTTTGCCAATTATCAGCGAAAATGGAATCGGAATTCTTTAAAAGTAATGGCACTATATAGTATGGATAAGGTGACGGCAAAAGGACAAAATAAATCTTACTCATTTATCGATGCGATAGGACAGATTCACTATGTATACGACCAGCGCTATCTACTTGACGTGTCTGTTTCCGGTTCGGCGGCAAGTATTCTCCGACCGGGACATCGATGGGGATTCTTTCCTGCTGTCGGTGCAGGATGGTTATTATCGGATGAGAAGTTTCTGAAAACCGATTGGCTGAATCTTCTGAAGCTTCGGGCTAGCTATGGAATCTCTGGTAGAGCAGATTTTGCCAATGATTTATATATGGATATGTATGGTGCGGGAGGAACTTATTTATTCGGAAAAACGCCGACCAAAACAAACGGACTTAAGATTACGCAATTGGCGCTTAGAGATCTGACTTACGAAAAGTCTCATAAACTAAACATCGGAATCGATTTCCGAGCCTTTAAAAAGCTATCCGTCGCGATGGACGTCTTCTATGATCGTCGTACGGACATCTTGGTCAGTACGGAGGGAAAAGTTTCTTCATTATTCGGACTACCTATACCGAAAGAAAATGTAGGAGTCGTAGACAATCGTGGATTTGAAAGCGATATACATTGGACAGACTTTACCAATCGATGGAAATATGCTATCGGCGGAACATTCAGTTTTACACGGAATAAAATCATTGAGCAGAACGAGGCTTATAAACCGTATGAGTATCTGCGTCGAACCAACAGACGTATCGGGCAAATCTACGGTTATGTTGTCGAAGGAATCTATCAGAATCAGGAGGAGATCAGGGACAGGAAAGTCGTTCAACGGTTATCTGAGATACGTCCCGGCGATTTGAAATACAAAGATCTCAATGGCGATAACATCATCGATTCTTATGATCAAAAGCCATTAGGCTATAGCCCTTTCCCTGAAATCTACTATTCTCTTGACCTGAATGTAGAATATAGAGGGGTAGGACTCTACGCACTGTTTCAAGGAACAGGCAACGTAAGCGTCATCACGAATACATCTGGTGTTTATCGGCCCTTATCTGGGAACCGAACGGTATCTACCGAGTATTATGACAACCGTTGGACGCCAGACCATCCGCAGGCAAAATATCCGAGACTGACGTCTACTGGCTCCGTAAATAATTACAGCAACAACTCGTTGTGGGTGAAAAATGGTTCTTATCTCAAGCTCCGTACATTGGAATTGTATTACACAGTTGGTAAGCGATTGCTGAGCAATCTGCGGTATATCAGTGCAGCCAGATGCTATGTACGGGCCTATGACCTGTGGTGTCTTGACAGAATCAAGACAATGGACCCCGAGAATATGAAAACAGGACATCCCTCGATGCGCCGATACGCGATCGGATTAAATTTAACTTTCTAATTGAAACGCCAAATAACAATGAAACATCTGAGATATATAACCGCATTACCAGCCGTCGTCTTATTGACAGCTTGCAGCTTTCTGGACACGGGCGAATCAACCTATTACGACAAGAACGAAACGCTTTATGACCCATCGAGAGTAACCCAGTTGTGTACTCAAGTTTACAGTTATCTGCCCGACGAGTTGTCCGGCATTTCAAGAACCTTGCAGGATGCAGCCACAGACGATGCCGTGTCAGGGTATAAAACGGCGCACATACAGCGATTTGTAGACGGAAGCTGGTCAGCAAATGATACTGTAGACAATGTCCTCGACAAGTATTACAGAGCGATACACGACGCTAACTTCTACTTGGAGAACTGCATCGGACTGACGTTTGACGATTGGAAATACTCTGACGGATTCCAAGACATATACAACAGCTATCTCAATTATCAGTACGAGGTACGATTTCTGCGCGCTTTTTATTACTTCGAGTTAGTGAAGCGATACGGTGGTGTGCCTTTGATTACGAAGACACTGACGAAAGAGCAAGCGAACACCGCCGAGCAAGCATCTGCAACAGACGTACTCAATTTTATCGTCGCAGAATGCACGGATCTTGTGCGGCACCTGCCCGACAAACCCACCACACTGCCCGGGGCCAATGCCAATATGCAACGCATCGGAAAAGGACCGGTCCTAGCCTTGAAATCACGTGCAACGCTCTATGCCGCCAGCCCACTGTTCAATCCAACCGGCGACGCGGAGAAATGGAAAGTTGCTGCTGCTGCTGCCGATGAGCTAATCAAACAAACCGCCGCGTTAGGCTATGCGATAGACAACGACTACAACAACCTTTTTGGAGCAACCAACAACCAGAGTCCCGAAATCATTTTATGCCGACCACAGGGGAAAACTACCCGTTTCGAGGCATCAAACTATCCGATCGGAGTCAGCAACGGATCGGGAAACACCTGTCCCACGGAAAATCTCGTCAGTGCCTACGAAATGAATGATGGTAGCAAATTCAACTGGGACGATCCTGTTGCTGCTGCCGACCCTTATGCTAACAGAGATCCGCGGTTGGAGATGACTATCGTCTGCAACGGCGTGAAATGGCCGTCAACTGAACCTGTCGAAACCTTCATCGGCGGAAAGAACGGTCAACCCCTGCAAAACGCCACGCCCACGGGATATTACTTGCGAAAATACCTCAACAACAAGATTACCTTTGAGGCGGGAAAAAATACCAACAGCTTCGACCACAACTGGGTTATCTTCCGTTATGCAGAAATCCTTCTCAACTATGCCGAGGCGGCAGCCCAAGCCTATGGACCAGACATCAAACCAGCCGGTCTGTCGCTTACGGCCCGTGAAGCCATCAATCTTGTCAGAGCACGTCAGAGTGTGCAGATGCCAGCTTTTCCCGAAGGGATACCGACAACCGACTTCCTTGCCCGACTGCGCAACGAGCGGCGCGTAGAGCTGGCCTTTGAGGGCCATCGTTTCTGGGATCTGCGCAGGTGGCGTTTGATGGATGAGATGAAAGACATCTATCAGGTAAGAATCGAGAAGAAGGCCGACGGCTCTTTCACATACTTGAAACAGAAACTCATCTCTTATACTATTTCCAACAAACTCTATTTCTACCCCTTTGCAAACGCCGAGCTATACAAGAACAAGCGTTTAAAACAAAATCCCGGCTGGTAATCCAGCCGTATTACCCGACAGCAGGTTTCCCTGAAAAGGGTAGTGGCCCTCCGCCATTTCTGGCGGAGGGTTTTTATTGAAAAGGTATAGCAGGTCTGCCGCATCAAATTTGTGTTTATAGTTTCCATTTCTCGTCTATAACTTACCCCAGTTCGGGATAAGAAAGTTGTTTTTCTGCCAGCGGAATAAACTTTTCCATTTTTCGATTCTCAATCTACGGAAACCGGTCGAAAAATACTTTTTTTCTCTGTTTCCACTTGGAATTGTTCATAAATCTTTGTTTTTCTTCTAATTCCATCGGAAACAGCAAATAAATTTAAATATATTTACACTTTCTAAATGGAAAGAAGAAATTTATTTTTGTTTATTTACATTTTCCAATGGAAAGAGGATTTTTATTTGCACTTCTCGATAGAAAGAGAGAATATATCTTATTTATTAACGCTTTCTTGTCGTCTTGAGACTATTTCTTTTTTCTTTATTTTCCGATGGATTGAGCTGCTTTCTCACAAAAATTTTCTCTTTCTATTCGCAGATAAATGATAGAGTCGCTTTTCGGTTACTTTCTTATCCCAATTTGGCGTATAACTTGTATGAAATAGTTGGGAGTCCAGGTTATGAGTTTTTCTCTTGTATTTAAGACAGTTCTTGCATTCAGAATTTTTGCGTTATATAAGGGGCGTTTTACTCACCGGTGAGAATTTATTGGTAGGTATTGTAGTGCTTACATTGTGCGTTTTGGTTGTGAAAGTCACGTCAAGTTGCACTCTTGATGCCCTAATGTGTGCGGATGACCTGCGTGATACAATCGAGTCTAAAGTAAAGGAGGTAATGTAATTTGGTAATAATGCTACTCACGACGGCTGTAATAATGCTCCTTGGAAGTAGGACAGTGTATGGTGCATAGGCGGTGCTCGCGGCCGTTATTCCCGACCTTAGTAATCGATATCATCGAATTCGGTTTTGATCTACTCGTAAAGTTTGCGATGGCTCTTTTACACGCAGATGAGGTAGTCTACCTTCTTGCGCGTGAATAGGTCTACGATTTTGTGCTGACAGCCGATGCCATATACTTTACCGCCAGCTGGTAGGATTTATATAGTAATGTCATCTGGGCATTGGTGGTCGCCGTTGGTGTCTGCTGCTTGTTCATCTGCCGTCCTATCTCCATCAGTTTGGTATGTCGTTTCTCCCTTTCGGGGTCTTCTTTTGGTACTTCATAGAAACTGTCGAGCATACGGTTGATGTCCTGATATGCCGCTGCAGAAGTCTGCATCTGTCGAAATAGACCTCTACCGTTCCTCTCTCCTGTGTTGCCGTAGTCATTATTGTTTTCATAGGATTCATCTGGTTCGCCGACGGAGACGTCCCGAACATCTCACCCAGGTCTTGCATAGTACAGGCTTGTTCCTAATGAGTCCTGTCTCTTTATGGAGCCGGCATATCGGAGTTTAAATCTCCAGTCTTCTGTTCTTTTTTCTTTTCAAAAGGTGCGAAGATGAGCCATATGGAAGCTGTAAAAAGCAGAAACATAAATGGGTAGACAACTTCTTGTATGTTGTGTACTTTAGGTTGACAACATATACTTTTGATAACTTGGTTATAAATCTAATAGTAAGGCTCATTGCATACAATCTACTGTCAAAGAAGCCAGCAATGAATATTGACATTATAGATAAAAGCAAGCTTATTGCCTGATTCTTATATCGAACTCATGTTAATATATGCAGTGTTCCTTTACTTGCAAATCTTCAGTAATTTATACTAAAATATAAAATTAAGGTTTTATAATTTTGTTGTTCTATTATTTATTCTTATCTTTTCGTTCAGAATTGGTAGGCTATATTATTTGTGTAAAATAATTTGTGTGCCATTACGGAAAACCTAAAGTAAAACTTAAAATATGA
>NZ_CAUTUT010000028.1:0-19851 GCF_963541955.1 Hoylesella pleuritidis
AAAACGGAAAAGTTTGTTCCGCCGGCAGAAAAACAACTTTCTTATCCCGAACTGGAGTAGACGATGGAGACAGATCGAGATATTAAGATTATCCTGATCCTATCTTTAATCACCCCTGTCTTATTACCAAATGCCCCGTTAAAAAAGATGAGTTTATTTTGTATTGCGCTCGATTTACACTATCTTTGCAACAAATTATTTGATGAAGATAATAATAAACAGATGAATTTGAAAATTCGTTTAGCCTTGATGAACTTCTTGGAATTTGCAGTCTGGGGAGCTTATTTAACCTCTATGGGAACCTATCTTGTACAGATAGGTATGGTCTCAGAGATAGGTTTGTTTTACGCAGTTCAAGGAGTTGTATCTATTTTTATGCCGGCTCTGATGGGAATTATTGCTGATCGCTGGATTCCCGCACAGCGTTTGTTGGGATTGTGTCACTTTGTGGCCGGACTGTTTATGTTCGCAACAGCTTATTATGGCATTCAAGCTACCTCTTATGACGGTATACCGATTGGTGAAACTTTTGAAGGTTCAATGATTTTTCCGATGTATTGTCTTAGTGTGGCATTTTACATGCCGACATTAGCATTGACTAATTCTGTTGCCTATACGGCTTTAACAGAGGCTGGAATGGATACTGTCAAGGATTTTCCGCCGATCAGAGTATTCGGAACAATCGGATTTATCTGCACGATGTGGTTAGTAGATTTAATGGGGTTTCAATCCAATCAAAATCAGTTTGTTACTTCGGGCATAATGAGTATCATTCTTTTTTTGTACACTTTCACACTCCCGACTTGTCCGGTAAATCGTGGCGATGGGAAAAAGAGCCTTGTAGATGCATTCGGATTACAAGCTTTTACGCTGTTCAAGCAAAAAAAGATGGCTATATTCTTTGTCTTTTCAATGTTGCTCGGCGTGAGTTTGCAGATAACAAACGGGTTTGCCAATCCTTTTATTACCAGTTTCAAAGATATTCCTGAATATGCCGGAACATTTGGAGTGAATCATGCGAATATTTTGATTTCGCTTTCGCAGATCAGCGAGACGTGTTGCATTTTGCTGATACCGTTCTTTATGAAACGTTACGGCATAAAAAACGTAATGCTGATCGCAATGTTTGCATGGGTACTCAGGTTCGGTCTGTTCGGTACAGGCAATCCGGGCAGTGGAGTCTGGATGTTTGTGCTCTCAATGCTGGTGTATGGTGTAGCGTTCGATTTCTTTAATATTTCCGGTTCTCTTTTTGTAGACAATGCAACAGACGAACGTTTGCGGTCAAGTGCACAGGGGCTGTTTATGCTGATGACAAACGGAATCGGAGCAACAGTCGGCACATTGGGAGCACAAGTAATCGTCAACACACACACTTTGAATGGTCGAACCGACTGGCAGTCTTGTTGGTTTATCTTTGCAGGATATGCTTTGGCGGTAGGCGTTTCCTTTGCTTTGATTTTCCGTCCACGTAGAGAGAAGATGGTTGCATAATGGGCAGGGTGAGGCTTTTATTCAAAAATGTTTCCGAAATAGTGGGTACGAAGAATATCGGATTACTGATTATGGTGGATGAATTTCAGCAGAATCAGTTGACGATACCTTGTGACAAGGGAATTCTTTATCAGTTTGAAATGAGAATCAATCGTGCCCCTGTGGTTAGCAAATTATTGCCAGAAGCTCTTTGGAGCATCATCAGTTTGCAGACAGATTTACACTTTGAGCTCGTTATAGACCATATTGTAGACGGGCAGTACCAGGCCATACTTTACAATCGCGAAACGTTACAACCTGTGGCAATACGTGCCAGCGATGCCGTATTATTGGCATATATCGCTAAAATACCTATTTATGCTTCATCAGACCTAATGCGGAAACAGAGCGTGCCTTATAATGGCGGTTCTCGCGATATTCCCTTACCCGTCAACACCATAGACGATGCGATGTTACAGCAAGCACTCGATAAGGCTATTAAGGATGAAAACTATGAATTGGCTTCCAATCTGCGTGATGAGATGTTAAGGCGTAAAAGGAAAGACGAACAACAACGTGCAGATGAAGACAATATCTCTGTCTAACATTTAGATGCAATAGATATGAAAGAGAGTCGATACTTTTATGTACCCGATGCAGTTAATCAGACAGAGCTGCCAATGGAGGAAGCTCTACACGCATTGCGTGTATTGCGGCTGCAAAGCGGTGACGAGATGTTTCTGATGGATGGTAAAGGAACATTCTATCTTGCTGAAGTAACCATTGCAGCGACTAAACGATGTATGTATAAGATCAAAGAGACTCTACCCCAAGAGAAATCGTGGCGAGGTTATATACATTTGGTTATCGCACCAACCAAGATGATGGACCGTATCGAATGGATGGCAGAGAAAGCGACGGAAATTGGTTTCGATGAGATTTCGTTTCTAAACTGTAAATTTTCCGAACGAAAGGCAATGCGTATCGTGCGTTTAGACAAGATCATCGTTTCGGCAGTCAAACAAAGCCGCAAGCCATGGAAGCCCATCCTTACACCGATGGTTTCCTTCAAAGACTTTATCAATCAACCGCGTACAGGACATAAGTTTATCACTCATTGTTATCCTGAGATTTATCGAAAGGACTTATTTGCCGAACTCCAACAACTTAATGACGACGAACCGGTTACGATTTTAATAGGACCTGAGGGGGATTTCTCATTGGATGAGGTGTTGCAAGCCGAAGAGAAAGGCTATCAGTCGGTCACTTTGGGAAAAAGTAGGCTACGCACAGAGACAGCAGGAATGATGGCTGTCTGTATGGCTCAACTGTCCCTTCATAAATAAAAAGATTTGATTATGAAAATAAGGCTTATCATACTATTTATTCCTCAATTACTGTTAGGCACATTATTGTGTTTGACATCGTGCTCCGGCTCTGATTATATCAATGCCATACCCGAGGGAAGTACGGCATTGATTGCCGTAGATCCGGTCAAAATAGGATTCCAAACAGACCTCTCTTTGTTGAAAAATTTGTTGACTATCAATGAGCCAGCCGATTGCGGAATAGGCTTGACAAACAAGTTCTTTCTTTTTGAGTCGCCTGACGGAAATTTAGGATTGTGTGCAAAGGTAAATGATGCGCATAAACTCGAAAGCACATTGACAAAACTTGCCAAGCAGAAAATTTGCCAATCCGTTAAGCAACGACGTGGCTTTCGGTTTACGGTATTGAAAGACTCATGGGTTGTCGGTTTTTCAGATAAGGCTTTACTCGTGATGGGTCCTGTAACTATTTCTGCCCAATCCGAATTACAAAATGCAATGGCTAAATACCTGAAACAGAATGAAGATGAAGGAATCAAGAGTACGCCTATATTTAATAAATTAGATTCCATTGGAAGCCCAATCGCGATGGTAATTCAAGCGCAGGCTTTACCGGAAAAGTTTGTCGCCCCATTCACCATCGGAGCCCCCAAAAATGCAGAAGCTTCACAAGTATTAATCGCTGCCGCCGCCAGTATAGATAATGGATGTTTGGATATCAAAGGCGAGACATTTTCGTTTAATCGAGAGGTGGATAAGGCTTTAAAAGATGCCTTTAAAAGCTATCGCCCAATCAAGGGACGCTATGCAAAGTCGATGCCGTCAAATGCATTGATGGGAATGTTCGTCAATGTCGACGGAAAGAAATTCATTAATCTTTTGCACAATAACAAAGGATTGCAAGCTTTGCTCACCGGTATAAATTCTGCCATCGATATAGATAATATCATTCGGAGTGTCGATGGAGATATGTCGATAGTCATACCTTCTTATACTAGCGATGATTTAAATCTTTCGATGGCTGCTGAGTTGTCAGAAACTCCGTGGCTTGCAGATATTCCTTATTGGATGCAGTCGTGCCCGAAAGGGAGCCGAATCGTTCCTTGGGGAAAGAATGCTTATTATTACACCAATGACAAGACAACTTTTTATTTCGGAGTGTCACCAGACAAACAGTTTCTAAGCGGTAATAGTAAAGAGCAAGCGCTGGCCTCTGTCCGCCCTACCGAGAATCCCATTTCGAGTTCTTTACAGCAGAAGATTGTTGGAAGTAAAATGGTAATGATCATTAATTGGACTTCTGTTGAGAATAAACAGGTGGCAGCTTTCGCCGGAATACTCAAACCTGTTTTCGGACAATTAAACTCGATTGTATATAGGACAAAATAAAGCATACGGGTTTCGAGTGTGCTATAAAAGTATTATAGATGGAAACGATTAAATTTCATTCTGTTCTTCCACAGGTTTTCGTTCAGAGGAACGATTTAGAATCAGAGATATGGAAGAACGAAATGACTCTCAAACGCGGTCATCTCTATCTGATAGAGGCCGACAGCGGTAAAGGGAAAAGTACCTTTTGCAGCTATATTGTCGGTTTTCGGAACGATTACAGCGGACAGATATATTTCGATAAGCGTGATGTTGCTGAGCTTAGCGTGTGCGATTGGATAAAGGTACGTAAATCACATATCAGCACGCTGTTTCAAGAACTGAGACTATTTCCCGAACTCACAGCCATAGAGAATGTCGAAATCAAGAATCGCCTTACAGGCTTTAAGTCACGCCAAGAGATTGTCGCATGGTTCGAGCAGTTGGGTATTGCTGATAAACTTGATGTAAAAGTAGGACACATGTCCTTCGGACAACAGCAACGTGTAGCAATGATGCGTGCCTTGGTTCAGCCTTTCGACTTTCTTTTAGCAGATGAACCCATCAGCCACTTAGACGATACCAATGCCGAAATCATGGGCGAAATAATGATGACCGAAGCCGGACGGCAAGGTGCCAGTGTAATTATAACCAGTATCGGTAAGCATATGAACCTGCCTTACGAAACAATTTATCGCCTATGAGCCTTGTTTGGAAATTATTGAGACAGCATATCAGTATGCCGCAGTTTGTCGGTTTCTTCTTTGCCAACCTCTTCGGCGTGCTCATCGTATTGTTCGGATTTCAGTTTTATCGTGATGTGCTACCCGTATTCACAGCCGAAGACAGTTTTATGAAATCCGATTATATCATCATCAGCAAGAAAATCGGTACGGCAGGAACTCTTTCGGGACGAGATAATACATTCAGTCGGTCTGAAATCGACGAGCTCGCTGCACGTAAGTTTGTGGACAAAGTCGGAAAATTTACGTCTACGGCATATCAAGTAAATGCATCTATGGGGATAAATGGTACACAGGTGCTCAACTCAGAATTGTTTTTCGAAAGTATTCCCGACAACTTTGTGGATGTGCCGTTGAAAGATTGGCATTATATTCCGAATGAATGCGTTGTGCCGATTATCTTGCCACGGAGCTATATTGCAATGTATAACTTCGGTTTTGCACAAAGCCATTCGCTCCCGAAAATCAGCGACGGACTTGTCGGAATGATCGATCTCAACATTTTCATTAGCGGTAACGGTCATCAAGACAAATTCAAGGGAAAGATCATCGGCTTTTCCGGCAGATTGAATTCCATCCTCGTGCCACAGGACTTTATGGACTGGAGCAATCAGCGCTATGCTACACATAGTGAATATGCAACTCATCGACTAATTATAGAAGTGGGTAATCCTGCCGATGAGAATATCGCGAAATATATGGACAGCAAAAACTATGATGTTGAAGACAGCAATCTGGATGCAGAGAAAACCACTTACTTTCTCAAAATGATGGTATCGATTGTGGTTGTTATCGGTCTGATCATCTCCGTCCTTAGTTTTTATATCCTGATGTTGAGCATTTATCTTTTAGTACAGAAAAATGCATCCAAACTTGAAAACTTATTGTTGGTTGGTTATTCGCCGGGGCGCATTGCTTTTCCTTACCAATTATTGACACTTATTCTTAACGCTTCTGTGCTTATCTTCGTATGGATTGTACTCTGTTTTATCCGAAATTATTATATGGGTGTCATCGAAACACTTTTCCCTGATATTGAAGATGGTTCGATGTGGCCTGCTTTCATTTTCGGTCTGAGTCTTTTCACAGTCGTAAGCCTGCTCAACCTCTTAGTCATCCGCCGTAAAATAATGCGAATCTGGTATCGTAAAGACTGAATATACCTGCAATAAATATTAAATACTCAATATTCTTTCGTCATTATCTGCTCCGTACGCTGGCTGAATATCCGAGAAAGTCATTAGTTATAATATCTATATTTTTTGCACCTGAAAAGCTGTCATTTAGGTCAATGACAGAGTATGGTGACAAGTCGTATACTTGTGGGGCACTACTATACGAGTAGTGAGGCAGAGGTCGTATACTTGTTAGGAAAATTACAAATATGAATTTTCGGTCATAAACATCGGCTATTTATAGATAAAGGTGATTTTATCAGACAGGCGTAATTCGAAGCATATCTATCTCTTAGGAAAGTAACAAGTGTATTAAGCAAGAAGAGAAGAAAATACACTTCGTCAAAGCAGTTCTGCTATCTCCTACAAAATCGCTTCTATTTTTTCATATGAGAAAGATAGATATTTGTTTGGTCATTTAAAAATAAAATCTTACCTTTGCACCGCATTTAAGAGAGAATGCTGTGAAAGGTAGGATTACCTGTAAAGGAAGTTTGGGTGAGTGGCTGAAACCAGCAGTTTGCTAAACTGCCGTGCGAGTTCTCGTACCGGGGGTTCGAATCCCCCAGCTTCCGCAGTATTTTATTACAAATGAACAACGGTGGATTCATCTAACGGTTAGGATACAAGATTCTCAATCTTGGCATAGGGGTTCGATTCCCCTATCCACTACTAAGATGCTTTGTAAATCAAAGATTTACAAAGCATCTTATTTTGGTAGAATATAGAAAAGATGAAAAAGACAGAAAACAATTTGATATTTGCAAAAGAATTTGCATAAAAGTTCATTCCTTATTCAAAGAATCCTTAGAATAATTTTCGGTTACGGCATTGATATTCCGCATCAACCCTGTATATTTGGCACGCTTAACAGCACTGCCTTTAAATAGTTTTCGATATTCCTCTTCGGTGAGCTGGCGCCACTTATCACGCGTCATTGCAAGGAGTTCAGGCTTGGGTTGTAGTTCGGGAACCGTTGTCGGCGGGGCATTGCGATTCCACGGACAAGCCGATTGACAACAGTCGCACCCATAAATGGTATTTCCCATCGCCGAAGAAACTGCCGAAGAAAGCGGTCCCCTATTCTCAATGGTTTGATAAGAAAGGCACTTCTCTGCATTGAAAAGTGCCGGTACACCGGCTGAAATATCGCTGTGAGACCCTAAAGCTCGGGTTGGACAAGCATCGATGCACTTGTAGCAGGTACCGCATCTGTTTGGAATCGGTGTGTCATAAACCAACTCAATATCTATGAAAAGCTCACCGAGAACGAACATACTGCCGGCTTTGGGGATAATCAGCTGATGATTTCGCCCCGTCCATCCCAACCCCGCACGTTCTGCCCAATATCGTTCCAAGATAGGGGCACTATCACAAAAGGCACGATAATGCGGCCTATCTTCTTGCGAAATATCGTTTATCGCCGGATGCTTAACAGACTCTTGCATTACGAGCGGCTGTAAACCGAAGTGTGCTGCAAGCTGATGCAGCTTCTCTTTTACAACGTCGTGATAGTCTGCTCCATAGGCATAGCTTGCCAATTGCAATTCACCGGGGGGAATATGCTGGGCCGGCGCATAGTTGAGTGCAACGCAAACGATAGATTTTACACCGTCCATCAATAAACGCGGATCAAGTCGTTTGTCTATATAATTGCCCATATAAGTCATCCCGGCATTACCCCCGACATCAAGCCAGCGCCTTACATGCGCAGCAACTTCATCTGCCACGGGTTCAGCTCGGGCTATTCCGCAAGCAAAAAAGCCGAGACGCAGAGCCTCGGCTTTGATTTCATTCGAAAGTTTTAAACGCATATCCTTGTTCTTTCAACCATCTCAGAGCCTCGGGCAAAGCATAGTGTAGCTTGTCGATACTCTTTAACGAGTCGTGGAAAGTAATAATCGAACCGTTTCGGGTATATCGTTTCACATTGTTAAGGACGTCTTCCGCCGTCATCCATTTGGAGTAATCGCGTGTCACGAGATCCCACATCACGATACGATATTTACGTCCCAACCACGCATATTGACTTAATCGCATCCATCCGTGAGGCGGACGAAAGAGGTTGGTGTGCAATAGCAAATTGGCTTTTTCTGCATTGGCGCTGTACGTTCGGATGGTATGGCGAGCTCCGCCAATGTGGTTATATGTGTGGTTTCCCACTCGATGGCCCGCTGCAACAATCTGTTCGAAGAGCTCGGGATGCTTGCGCACATTGTCTCCCACCATAAAGAAGGTAGCCCGGGCATCGTATTCAGCCAGCGTACGGAGCAGAAATGGCGTCGACTCCGGTATCGGCCCGTCGTCAAAAGTAAGGTAAACCGAATGGTCATTCCTATCCATTCGCCACGTCGCTCGGGGATAAAGCCAACGCAGCCAGATGCTCGGTTGCTCAATTATCATCCGCTTTCTACTTTCGTTCGGGGGGAATACCGCCCTTGTCGAGATACTGTTTGTAAAGCATTTCCACCTCTTTGGTCATTCTATCACCCATTTTCTTGTCTACCATTTGAGCAATGCCACAGAGCTGGTGCATCACGTAAAATTGTGTGAGACAGTCGTTCATTGACTCAGTGAAGCGTCCGCCCCAAAGTGACAGATACCACTGAGCGTATTGCCTACTATTAGTCCAAAGGGCATTGAGCACTTCCGTGGCTTTGGCTTTCTGTCCGAGAAAAGCATAAGCACGTGCAATGTCGGCCCCACCACTCATATAAGTCATTGGGATGTTATAAGTAGGAAGCACTCGTTCGGCCTTTTGCAACACGTGTAAAGCCTTAGCGTCCTGATGTTCGGCAATGAGTTGCAAAGCTAATTGCCCCATCAAACGGCGATGGGTATAGCACATTCGCATCACAGTCTCGTCAATATAAAGCCCCTTTTGTTCTAACCCGCCGTAGCGATAGCGAGTCATCACGTTTCGATAAGTCTTCTCTGTATCGAAGTTTTTAGCTCCCGGCTTGTTCGTTGTAAACGGACTGATGCGGTTGGCAAGTCCTTCTTGGATAAAGTTATCGCCCAGATTCATATAATTTTCTTCACCAACGGTAAGCGCAACATATATCGGGCGCGTCCAGTTGCACTGCGAAATCATTTCCAACATCATCAGATCGCCTTTACCAAGCGCGCTCTTTCCGGCAAGCGAAATCACCATTCGATCGGGAATAGAATCGCTGGCCATCATCATTCCGCTACGTTTCACGGCTGCTTTATCAATCGTGACATAAACTGTGTCGGTAGGAATAAAGTGCATCGAAGCATCTTTTGAGCGTACCCAATACTTCAAAATATTCTTCAATTCAAACGGATTATCTCCAAATTGAGCTTTGGCCTGGGCCGGATTTTGTTTGTAAAAGTCAAGCAATTGCTGTTTGGCTTGCGGCTGAATCTCTACATAATCGTTGACTCCTCCAACATATTCGAGTCGTGGCCAAGTAATGGGGACGGACGGCGAATCGTAAGCCGGGCGCCGCATTTGGTCGATATACCAATCCGTTTGCAGATAACTGAGGTTGCAGACACGTGCATCCGTGCGTTTGCCTTCTACGTCTTGGTTATACCAAAGCGGGAAAGTGTCATTGTCGCCGTTGGTGAAGATGATGGGATTACCCTTGTCTTGAAGCGTCATCAGATAATTCTGACCAAAGTCACGACACATATAACGACCGCTGCGATCGTGATCGTCCCACGTCTGCGATACCATCTGAATCGGCACCAACAAGCAGAGCAATGCCACAATAGCCGACACCACGGTGCCTTCTACTTTGAATCGCTTCTTGATCATATCGAGAATGGCTGCTACACCAATGCCACACCAAATTGCAAAAGCGTAGAACGAAGCAGCATAAGCATAATCTCGCTCACGAGGTTGCTGCGGCGTCTGGTTCAAATAGATAACAATGGCCAATCCGGTCATAAAGAAGAGGAAGAAGACCACCCAGAACTGACGAATACCTCGGCGTCCGCGGAAAGCTTGCCAGAACAAACCGATGATACCAAGTAGCAATGGCAAGCAATAGAATACATTATGTCCTTTATTGTTTTTGAGTTCGTCAGGCAGCTTACTTTGATCTCCCAAACGAAGATTGTCAATGAAAGGGATACCCGACAGCCAGTTGCCATGCTCTAATTCGCCATTGCTCTGAATGTCGTTCTGTCTTCCTGCGAAGTTCCACATAAAGTAACGCCAATACATAAAGTTGCATTGGTAAGAGATAAAAAACAGCAGATTGTCTGTTTGCGATGGTACTTTAACCGTCATTTGCTCGCCGCAACGGTCGTAAGGGACCTCTGTTCCGTCTACGCCTCCCATAATATCTTCGTAAGCCCCGCGATGAGCAGCATCATACATACGCGGGAACAGCATATTCTGAGCATATACGTATTTGTCTTTATGTCCCACGACGATATATCGATCAGGCTCATTAGCAGAGGCCTTTTCTTTGCGCTGATAGATGGGAGCACCTTCTTTCCGACGCGGTTTACAGATATTGCCCTCTACATCCAATTGTACTTGCGAGGTGTAAGCAGGCCCATAAAACAGCGGCCGATCGCCATATTGATCACGACTGAGATAATTTCCGAGCGTGAAAATATCTTCCGGCGAGTTCTGATCCATTGGAGTATTGGCTGAAGAACGAATCACAATCAGCGCATAAGTGGAATAACCGATCATCAACATCAGCATACAAAGCAATGCCGTATTCTTGATACGCGACGAAACAACAGCTACCCGCTTCTTGTCAACCACTCGTTTGTAGTTCAATACGAACCACAACAGAGCTAAAACAATTACTCCGATTACTACCGCCGACCAGCCATAACCGTAAAAAGGGATGCCGAGCATAGCCACAGAAGCGATAAAAGCAATATTTTCTCGCCGCTCACTGCGCAACGTGTAAGTTTCGTAAATCGCCCAAATTACCACACTCGCAAGCAGGATAATATACACAATCTCGCCCGTATTGAATGGACAACCGAGATAATTAACGAACAACAACTCGAACCATCCACCCACAGTGATAATGCCGGGCACAACACCGTAAAGCACAGCAGCTACGAGCAAGAACGAGATAAGCAAAGCCACGAGCGATCCCTTCAGCTCAATCTCGGGGTATTTACGATAAACAAACACCAAGACGATGGCCGGAATGCACAGCAAATTCAATAGATGCACACCGATAGAAAGCCCTGTCATATAGGTAATCAACACCAGCCAGCGGTCGCTGTGAGGCTCGTCGGCGTGGTCTTCCCATTTCAGGATGAGCCAAAACACAATGGCTGTGAAAGCCGAAGAATAAGCATATACCTCGCCTTCGACGGCCGAAAACCAAAACGTATCACTGAAAGCATAAATCAATGCACCTACCATTCCCGAGGCTTCAATGGCAATCAGCTTGCCCATTGTTAGTGCATCCCAGTTTTTTAAGATCAGTTTGCGCGTAAGATGCGTTATCGACCAGAACAGAAACAGAATAGTTGTGGCACTGAGCAGCGCACTCATCATATTCACCATACGAGCTACCTGCGATGCGTCACTGGCAAACTGCGAGAATAAGTTAGCTGTGAGCATAAAGAAAGGTGCGCCCGGTGGGTGGCCAATCTCTAACTTGTAACCCGTTGTTATAAATTCGGGACAGTCCCAAAAACTGGCTGTCGGCTCGATGGTGGAGCAATAGGTGAAAGCCGCAATCAAGAATGCGACCCATCCCAGCACATTGTCCACAAGTCTGTACTGCTTCATTATTCTTTTTAATGTGATGTTATTTCGAAATATAGGTGCAAAGGTAACATATTTAATTGATAATTACCAACAGCGTAATAAAAATTGTGTGAAAACACATTCTACTTTTGGGGATCTTGTTATAAACGAAAAACAGGACAGAGATTGGGTTCTCTGTCCTGAATAAACGCTCTAAAAGGATCTGAAGATCAATAATTGGTAGCGCGTAATTCAAAGAAAGCCTGCGGATGATTGCATACCGGGCACAGCTTCGGAGCTTTCTTACCAATGACAATATGGCCGCAATTGCGACACTGCCAAATACAATCGCCATCACGAGAAAATACAACCTCGTCCTCAATATTCTTCAACAGCTTACGATAACGTTCCTCGTGTGTCTTCTCAATTGCTAATACTCCACGGAACTTTCGTGCAATTTCGTCAAATCCTTCTTCGTCGGCTTCTTTGGCCATACGTTCATACATATCAGTCCATTCATACTGTTCACCGGCTGCGGCTTCCTTTAAATTCTCCGAAGTAGGCTTAATATCGCCACCTTCGAGATACTTGAACCACAACTTGGCGTGCTCTTTTTCATTCTCGGCAGTCTCCAAAAAGATAGCAGCAATCTGCTCGTAACCGTCTTTCTTGGCCTTTGAAGCAAAGAATGTGTATTTGTTACGTGCCTGACTCTCACCCGCAAATGCTTCTTGAAGATTCTTCTCTGTCTTTGTTCCTTTTAATTCTTTCATAATGTTTCTGTGTTAATGTTTCCTGTTTTTGTCTAAATGCGGGACAAAGATACAGCTTTTTTATGGAGTCGGCAAATATTACATTGGATATATAACAGTTTTAATAATCCTTATATTTCTAAATTGTCATTTCACCGGCAATAGAGTCTTCCATACACGATCGGATGATGTGGCTGTCGGTATAACGGCCTTGGAGATACATCAGTTTGGTTACTGCTGCCTCAACCGTACAGTCACGACCGCTCACAATGCCCATATCTTTCAGTTGATAACTGGTATCATAGCGTCCCATTTCAACATTTCCCACTACGCATTGACTGATATTGACAATAATCACACCGCGCTCGCTAGCCTCTCTTAATAGCTTGATAATCCACGGAAATTGCGGGGCATTACCACTACCGTAACTCCGCATCACGATACTTCGCAGCTGCGGCACTTCAAGAACGTGACGTACGATATTGTCTTGCATACCGGGGAAAAGCGAGAAAACCATCACATTGGGATCCATTGCCGTGTGAGGAACCATTGATTTACCGAAATCTGGAATATGGATATTATGATAATGGAAATTGAAATTGATACCAGCATCGCACAAATGGGGATAATTGAATGAGTCGAAAGCATTGAATCCGTCAGAATTTTGTTTGGTAGAGCGATTCCCTCGCAACAGTTTTCCACTGAAATAGATACATACTTCGGGCACCACAGCTGTCCCGTCAGGATGGCGGAGAGATGCAAACTCTATGCTGGTAACAAGATTTTCTTTCCCGTCCGTGCGGAGTTGTCCGATAGGCAATTGACTTCCAGTGAGGATTACAGGCTTGGTCAGATTTTCGAGCATAAACGATAGGGCCGAGGCTGTATATGCCATTGTGTCCGTTCCGTGCAAAATGACAAAGCCATCGTATCTCTCAAACCGTTCGGATATAATATTGACGAGTTGTGCCCACAGGCGCGGCGACATATCACTGGAATCGATTGGCGGAGTGAATTGATAAACATCTACGTTTGTCCCCACCTGTTCGAGTTCGGGAATACAGGACAGTAAATGGTTGAAATCTAACGGTTCAAGGGCTCCTGTGACAGGATTCTGCCCCATACCAATTGTTCCGCCGGTATATATCAACAATACTTGGGCCGTATGTTTCATTCGTGTTATGGTCTTCATTTCGTTATTCATATGCATTATCGTTTATCAGGCTTTCGGTGTGCAAATATAATCTAATTCTCGATTATGACCAAAAAAAATAGTATTTTTGTATGTATTGAACGTGCAAAATTCGAAATTTAGTGCTTGTCTACTGACACTTTGCTATTTTCAAAACATCTTTAAAGATGATATCCGGCATTTATTCTTTTGACAAGATTAAAGTATAGCCCTATCCTATATATAAATTCTAAATCACAGGCTATCAATGAATTATCTTATTAGCCTTATTTTGTGCCATTAAATGCCGTTAATCGCACTGCAATTAATCGTTAATCAGAAGATAATTAATGGTTAATCGCAAGATGATTAATGGTTAATCGCAAGGCGAAAAACGGTTAATGACGAGACTTTAATATTCTATCTGTCCGGGCTCCTTGGTTTGTTTGTTGTTTTTCTTCACTTTTAACGTGTCGAATCCGGCACCGTATACGCCGATGACTGCACTTTGGGAGACAAATGCTTTGGGATCGATCTCATTGATTAATTGGAAGATTACGGATGATTCTCGCTTCTTGGCGAGCACGAAAAGCATCTTGACGTTATGTCCGGAATAGAATCCTTGCGCATTGATTACTGTGCAACCTCGGTGCGGATTGAGGTTGATTCGATTGCCGATTTCCTCATATTTGTCTGAAATGATAAAGAATTGCACTGAGCGCCGCATTGAATTGACTACTTGATCCACGCAAAATGCAGTGATATAGAGTACTACATATCCGTAAATCACTTTCTCCCAACTGTGTAGGACAAAGTAACTGGACGAGATGATAATGATGTCGCAGAGTAGAATTACACGACCTAAGGAGATATCCCGATATTTGTTGATAACCGCCGCAACAATATCCGTACCGCCGGAACTGCCGTTCGACGACAGACCGAGACCCACTCCGCATCCGCAGAAGACAGCTCCGAGGACGCTAGCCATAAAAGGTTGGTCGTGAAGTAGATGCAAGTCCTTGGTGTATTGTGTGGTAATCGAAGTCGCAATAGTTAAAACAACAACGCCGTAAATGGTTTTGATACAGAAGCGCCATCCCAAAACTTTCAGTGCAATGATTAAAAGAATGGCGTTGATAATGAAATAAGTGATGTTGACAGGGATGTTTAGGCCCCAATAAATGATAGAAGAGATACCCGGAACACCACCTGTCGTAATGTCGTTCGGCAATAAAAAGAGTGTCCACCCAATACAATACGACAGCATTGCAATAGCTATCGAAATGTAATCCCGTATCTCTTTGAACAGAGTGTTTTTACTGATACCAACTTTTTTCATATGTTTAAATTGTGACTTCAAAGGTATATCAACTTGTGAAAATAGCAAAATAAAATATCGAAAAAATTCTCCGTAAGTAGAAAAACTTGATTTTTGTTCCTCTGGTTGGTAGAAAAGCTCGAACAATTTGCGTAAATTTGTAGTCACAATCTTATTAGGATTGGATGTGGAACAGAATAATTTGGAAATCCAAAAACTTGAAAATAAAAGATGGAATTAGTGCCGATAGCTCATTTTCACTCGCTGTTTGCTTCCAAGTTCGGTATTCCCAAACAGAGCGGATTGGTGAAAGAATTGGATGGGAAGATCATTTTTGAACCACGATTTCGTAATGCTGATGCATTAAGAGGAATTGAAGGGTTCGATTTTCTATGGTTGATTTGGGAGTTTTCGGCCAACAGAGGTAAGGCAGTAAGTCCTGTTGTGCGACCTCCTTTATTGGGAGGCAATACGCGAATGGGCGTTTTTGCCACACGTTCACCATTCCGACCAAATGCTTTGGGACTATCGTCCGTACGCCTTTCACGTGTAGAATTGGATACGGAGCAAGGACCAGTGTTGCACGTTTTGGGTGGGGATTTGATGGACGGAACACCGATTTATGATATCAAACCTTACATTGTGTACGCCGACAGTCACCCCGAGGCACGAAGTGGATTCGTTGACCACGCAGCAATTCATCGTTTGCAAGTAGTAATTCCACCGACATTTGCTGCTCGGCTTGCACCTGATCTACTCATTGTGTTGCGTAAGACGTTGGAATTAGACCCGCGGCCACATTACCAAAATGATCCATTGAAAGTCTATGGAATGCCTTTTGCCGGAATGGATATTCATTTCCGCGTGTGCAACGACATTCTGACGGTCATTGAAGAATGACTCTTTGGCAAAGGATATATAAATAAGAATTAGGGAAATTAAGGGAAATAAAAAGCCCAACCTTTATAAAAAGGCCGGGCCAATGAAAGGAGGAGTGGTACCACCAGGAATCGAACCGGGGACACAAGGATTTTCAGTCCTTTGCTCTACCAACTGAGCTATGGCACCATTTGTTTTTGCGAGTGCAAAGATAAATGATTTTATCAAGCCTCGCAAATGAAGAATCAAGAAATATCCTCTTGTTAGATATTATTAACAAATAGTGTATTCAATCGCCGTGAATAACATTACACAAAGTTGGTTAACAATCTTTGGGAGACGAAAAGATAGGCCTTTGACGATTTATTGTTATTTTTGCCCCTGTATTTATTGTATAAAAGTTTTTTGAGTATGAAAAGATTGGTTTTGATAACACTATGGGTTGCCCTGTGCTCCGTAACTGTTTCGGCACAGCGGGTAGACGTTTATCTTTCACGCTACAAACGTTTTTTAAATGGTGTCGAGTCTTTGAAGTCGGTCACTCCGCACGATTACCAACGCATAGACTCTGTTTATGAGATTCTGACAGATGAGTATCATACAACTTATAAAGCGAAAATGACTAATGAGCAATTGTCTACTTACACGGCTTATCGCATTCGTTATAAAAAGAAAATGGCTTTTCTTGAAAGTAAGAAACTAACGGAAGCCGTTGATACGACAGGAAATGTGATTACGAAAGCCGTGAGAAAGAGTGGTGCTAAGGTCTCCGGATTCCTCAAAGGGCTGTTCGGCAAGGATAAATAAGGTCTTATTTTGATAATTAGTTGTAGTAAGTGGGGATTCTGGGAGGAATTTCCACTTTGCTTTTTTATGCTTTCATATAGATTGCTCAACAAATTCTCATCAGGATTTTCAGAGAGGTTCATTTATTGTGAAGATACAAACGATTCTTTTAGTAATAAATCGTACCTTTGCAGAAGATACAACAAATTCTTTTTCTGATATGTATTCATCCTTTATCTTAGGGGTAATGATTTTCGTGGTGAGTTTGTATTATCAATAAACGTATGTAGAAAAAACTATGCAGGGCAAGGAGAAAATATTTGAGCAGCTGTTTCACAGTCATTATGAGGCGATGTACCGTTTGGCTTTTACTTATCTTCACGATAAGGAAGAGAGCCGTGATATTGTTAGTGAAGTCTTCGCCCGACTTTGGGATAGTGGTCTTCCTGTGCGAGCTGATATGCAGCGGCCCTTTCTCCTTGCTTGTATCCGTAACCGATGTCTCAATGTCATTGCGCGCAAAAGCAGGGATGAGAGACTTCGTCGCCTGTATCCACTGGAACAATCTTATACTCAGATACCTGAGGAAGAGAATGAACAATGTTTGAAAGAGATACTGGATGCTATTGAAAATGATCTGACACCGCAAGCAGGACGTATCTTGTATCTGCGTTATGGAGAAGGTAAAAGCTATCGGGAAACTGCTGAAATTTTAGGTATCAGTATCTCGGCCGTCAATAAGCACGTCGTAAAAGCTTTGAAAAAGTTACGGACTAAGTTTTTAAAGAATAATGAACTATAAACTAACTTTCACCCATTATGGAAGATAATAAAAAGATGGAACAGCTCTTACAGATAATAGAGCATCCGCAGGATTTTTCAGAGCAGCAGAAAGACGACATTCTTTCTGATGAGGAATGTCGCAGACTCTATGACCGTTTAGTGGAAGTTCGCAAGGCAATGGCTTCTAAACAGGTATCGGATTGCATTCCTAATGTCGTAGAGGAATGGAACCGGTTCCGTCGTGAACGTATCTTTCAAGGATACCGTGTGTGGCGTGTTGCCGTTGCTGTCGGTATTACCTTGCTTGTTGTTTCTGGTGTTGCTTTCGCCGTATTTCATCCACAGTTGTTTCGTGGGAGTCTTGATGGAACAAGTGAACAGCAAGCAGTTGCATCTGTGTCACACCAAACGATGTCTTTTAACACGATGGTTCCGGAAGAGAGAGATTCTGTTCTTGCTTCCCGTCCTTATATTTATGATGACGTTCCGCTACAAAAGATACTTGACGATGTGGCAGAAGTGTATCATATCAGTGTGAAATATGCCCGCCCTGCTGTCCGTAATATTCGTCTGTATATGCAATGGAACAGCGGGCAAGAACTTGAAGAGGTCATAGCTCTGATGAACCATTTTGAGAATGTGCAGCTTTTGCTCAATGAAGACACCATTATCGTTAAATGATGTCTTTATCTGCCTTTTTACCAATGCATAGATGACATTCCTTATGATGTCATTCTTTGTTTTATGCCAATAAACGAGCTACACCTCAACTCTTTAATATATATTGAATTGACTGTCGTAAAATGAAAAGGATAGCCCTTCTTTTGTTTATCATATTTATTTCCGTAACTGCACAACCACAACGAGTAAATCACGTCTTTAAAGGCGAGTCGCTTGCTGAAGTTTTGAAAATACTTGACCGTGAATCCAGTGATTATCGTATTAATTTTATCTTTGATGAATTGGAAGACTTTGTCGTTACTACCTCATTTAAGAATAAGACAATCCCTAATGCTATTCGTGATGTAGTTGGCTTTTATCCTATTCGTATTGTAACTGATGAGAATAACCGTAATATATTTATAGAATGTATACAGAAAGGAGGAGGTAGACTTATCGGAAAATTGATAGATCAGCATTCAAATCCCGTTATTTATGCCAATATCGCTTTGCTTAATGTGCAGGACTCTTCACTTATTACGGGAGGTGTAAGTAGTGAAAGCGGCGATTTTGTTATTCCAACTAATCGGAAGCGGGTACTTATGAGAGTGAGCTGTGTAGGATACAAGACACTTTATGATATCGTAGACGTAAAAGCTATTGGTACTGTTAGGATGCGAACAAAAACGATGTTGGTAAAGACTGTAATGGTGAAGACAAATCGACCTGCATATCGGATAGGAAAAGAGGGCCTTATCGTCAATGTCCAAGGAACAAACCTGAGTTATGTCGGTACGGCGAAAGATGTGTTGGGAATGCTTCCTAATATCACGACTGAGAACGGAGATATCTCTATTTTCGGGCAAGAAGGAAGTCCGCTTATCTATATTAATGGAAAGAAAGTATTGCACAGTAATGAACTTACATTATTAAAGTCTGATGAAATCAACAGTGTTGAAGTGATAACAGCTCCCGGAATACATTATGATGCCACAGTAACGGCAGTTATCAAAATTAAAACAGTAAAAAAGAAAGGTGACGGATTGGGTGGAGTCTTTGAAACCAATGTTAAAATGGCGCATCGTGGAAGTGCCAACAACAGTGCAAGTCTGAACTATCGGATGGGTGGATTAGACGTTTCGAGTAGTATCTCTTATGACAATAGTCGCTTGCATCAAGGGCAGACAACGCTTTGGGAAATCCGAAATCTTGTGAAAAAGAATTCTGCTCTTGTATATGATGTACATAAAATGGATCTTAACGGACAGGTACAATTGAACTATGTCTTTGGCGATAATCGATCGGCCGGTTTTACTTATTATATCAAACGCCAACATTCCATAGGTGAAGGAAATAATCATATTCAAAGTATATTATTTAATGGAACAAAGGAAGATTACCCTCATCGTATGCGCTTTGAACGAACGGATCGGCCTACTCATTGCCTCAGTACGTATTATAACGGAAAGATTGGTAAACTTAATCTAAACTTTGATATAGACTATATGTATACTGGGAATAGGTTTGGCAATCTGTCTTATGTTGAAAAGTCACATAAGAATTATTCCGTAAATTCACAAAATAACAATTGTAGTCGTTTCTTTGCTCTTAAAAATGTGCTTGTATATCCTTTATGGAAAGGTAAATTGAATGCAGGGTTCGTATTTACAACCGATTATTACTCAATATTTTATAGATAATAAGTCAGAAATAT
>NZ_CAUTUT010000029.1:0-6345 GCF_963541955.1 Hoylesella pleuritidis
TATTAAAAATGAAATATTCAAGAGAAAGCAGTTTCATTCTATTTTGGAAGTCAGGGCAGAAATAGACAAAGCAATCGAATTCTATAACACTCAACGTCCACACATGAGTATAGATTTAATGACACCCGTGCAAGTCTTGGAAAGAACCTGAGAGATAAAGAAAGAGTGGAAAAGCTATCGTGATAGAGCTATCAAAAAGCTCACACCGCGGAGTAAAATATAATACGCCTGTTCGGGATAAGAAAGTTGTTTTTCTGCCGGCGGAACAAACTTTTCCGTTTTTCGATTCTTAATTTGTGGAAACCGGTCGAAAAAATACTTTTTTTCTCTGTTTCCATCTGGAATTGTTCATAAATCTTTGTTTTTCTTCTGATTCCATCGGAAACAGCAAATAAATTTAAATATATTCACACTTCCCAATGGAAAGAAGAAATTTATTTTTGTTTATTTGCATTTTACGATAGAGAGAGAGAAAATATATCTTATTTATTAACGCTTCCTTGTCGTCTTGAGAATATTTCTTTTATTTTTCGATGGATTGAGCCGCTTTCTCACAGAAAAATCTTCTCCATTCCATTTGCAGATAAATGATAGAGTCGCTTTTCGGTTATTTTCTTATCCCGAATTGGCGTAATATAATACAAACAAACAAGTCTAACTAAAGTCGAAACACGTGGAAAGTTTCAATTCGATACGCCCAACAAAACTATCATTCAAATAGAATCTCTTGCGGACAATTCACAAATGTAGTAGCACCGTGAGCGATAAGAAAATCTTTTGATCTGAATCCCCATAGCACACTGATACAAGGAAGCTCGCTATTACGCGCTGTGGCCACATCCACGTCGCTGTCTCCGATATATACAGCACGTTCTTTCGTCACACCCAACTGTCGCAATGCTTCTATGACCGTGTCCGGGGCCGGCTTCTTCCGGATGTCTTCGCGTTCGCCGATAGCCACTTCGACATAGCGGCTAAAAAAATGTCGACACAGATCCTGCGTGGCATCATAAAACTTGTTGCTGACAATCGCCAAGCGCTTATCTCTGCGTTTCAGTTCGGCCAACAACTTGATAACGCCAGGATAAGGGCGCGTCGTATCGAGACTGTGCACAAGGTAATGGCGACGGAAGGTCTCATACACTTCTTCAAAACGCGGATTGCCAAGTCCGCCAGGCGTAGCTCGCTCCATCAGCAGCTTAACCCCATTACCCACAAATAGTCTCACTTCGTCCAAGGTACGCTCGGGCATACCCGCCGTGCGCAGCGCATAATTGCAACTTGCAGCCAGATCGGTAAGCGTGTCGAGCAGTGTACCGTCTAAATCGAATATATATATATCATATTCTCTCATTATATTCCACCTTTAAATCATAAAATATTGTTGCAAAGGTAGTAAAAACAATCTGCTTTTTACTACCTTTGCAGCGTTTTTATGATAATGAAAGATATGAACAGAAAACTCACAAATCGATACCTCATACCTGCGGCCGTGTGCCTGCTCGGGATTTGCGGACTAGTGTTTTATTACTTTTTCTTTTCGTTCTCAGCACGCCCCAAGACCGAATACATCTATATCGACAATAACGATAACGTCGACTCGGTGCTGGCGAAGCTCTCATCAATAGCCACCTGTCACGGAATACAAGGCCTACGGACACTGCTACGCCACAGCGCTTACTCAAAACATATTCGAACAGGGCGCTATGCCGTAACGCCCAAAGACGGGGCTTTCAAGATATTCAGATGTATCAAAAACGGTCAGCAGGCACCAGTCGAACTCACTATTCCATCAGTCCGCACACTGGATCGCCTATCCGCCGAACTCTCCAAAAAGCTGATGCTCGACAGTGCAACAATCTATCGGGTACTCACCGACGAAAAGATCTGCCACCGCTACGGCTACGACACGCTGACCATTGCCTGTATGTTCATCCCAAACACATACGACGTTTATTGGAATATCTCACCTGAGAAGCTCCTGGATCGGATGAAACGGGAGAGCGAAAGATTCTGGAACTTCAAGCGCCGGGAGAAAGCCAAGCAGATGGGAATGACTGAAAACGAGGTAATTACACTGGCTAGCATTATCGATGAGGAAACGGCCAACGACGCAGAAAAACCGATGGTGGCGGGAATGTACTACAATCGGCTCAAACTGCGCAATGCCGAGTATCCCAACGGAATGCCATTGCAGGCCGACCCTACCATCAAGTATGCCTGGCGAAGATTCGGCCTGCGGCGAATTTACAATAATCTGCTGCACATTGACAGTCCTTACAACACGTATAAGAACGTTGGCTTACCCCCGGGCCCCATTCGTATTCCGAGCGTAGCGGGCATCGATGCCGTGCTCGATCACGTACACCACGACTACCTGTATATGTGTGCCAAGGAAGATTTCAGCGGGACACACAACTTTGCCCATACCTATCAGGAACATCAAAAGAATGCAGCAAGATATTCTAAGGCGCTAAATGAACGAGGTATAAAATGACATTGCACATATTTAACCCCGAACACGACATTGCACTGGCCGCTGACGAGCTGCACTTTACAGCTCCCCACGCAGCTCGGGAACTGCGGACAGACCTCGGATTCTTGCCGGCACTGTGGGTAGACGACGGCGATTTAATACTCGTTGAGAAGGTTTCGGCAGCCGTCAATTCCGTTCGTCATCTGAAATGTCACACGGCCGATGTTCTCTTTGTCACGCCAGCCGACCTCTCCGTCGTATCGTTCAGTGATATTACCATTGATCCGTGGGGCTGGGATCGTTTGCTGAAAGCTCAACTGCGGACCATCAATCCTGAATTAGAAAGACTGACACCAAGCGACGAACAGCTGACCCAAATGCGCCGACTCAGTAACAGACGCTGGGCCGGCGAGCAACTTTTGCCACAATTGGTCGGTATCGACGACCGGCTCATCGGTACAAGCGAATATATCACCGACATTCAAACAGTAGAGATGCAAGCTCGGCAGCTCCGCCGGTCGGTGTTCAAAGCACCGTGGAGCAGTAGCGGTCGCGGACTCAGATATGTCGACGCACCGACAGACGAATTAGAGCCACACCTCAAAGGGTGGGCTATGAACACACTCAAACGGCAAGGCGGACTGATGATTGAGCCTTTTTATAACAAAATTCGAGACTTCGGAATGGAGTTCAACTGTGCCGCCGGTACCATTACTTACCAAGGTTTATCGCTCTTCAAAACAACCAATGGTTCCTACATAGGCAGTATTATTGCCACCGAAAGCGAAAAACAACATCTCCTCTCACAACATATCTCCATCTCGTTACTCGACACCATACGCGAGGCGATTATCCACCTACTCACCGACCATTTGGCTCCCATATACAACGGTCCGTTAGGAATCGATATGATGATTGTTGCCGATAGCGGAAAATGCAAGCTCCATCCCTGCGTAGAACTGAATCTGCGCCGTACAATGGGACACGTTGCTCTTTCTATTCCGCACGATGAAGCCTGTCCTCAGCGCCTAATGACCATTTCTTACACCGACAAATATCACCTTAGAATCACTGAGACCGCAGAGAACATTGTTCGGGGTACACTACTGTGAACAGATGAAAGGCAAATAAGAAAAAGCAATGTGACTCCAAAGTTCTTTATCTAACTTTCGGAGTCACATCAAATCCTGATACACACTCTCAATTGGTCATTACGTGTGAGCACAATCATTCTGAATTCTATGGCTTGGGTGGAGTCTTTCCGCTCTTCTTTCTGTCCTGTTTCGGCACTTTGTGATACTCTACACCCTTCAAATCGCGGAAATCCTTCGTCGGGACAAAAACGCATCTGCGCGCGTTTGATATGCTCAGAGGCATTGAAATCCTTGATGTCTGTTACCACCCTTGATGTGATCGTGGGGTAAAACTTGCTGAAAGGGCCGGCATCCACGATATAGCCCAACGAACAAAAACAATTCAACACTTTGCGAGCCTTGTAAAACACGGCTGCCACATCAGCCTCACCCACCGTAGAATCTTCGGCCATGGTGGCACAAAGTTCTTCAAACGAGATCTGCTCTTTCTGGCAAACCAGACTCGGTACATACACTGTTTGACCTTTCAGCGGGCCAACACTCATTTTCTAGGATTCAGTGAATAATCCATTTTCTTCTTGTTTTTATGTTGTTTTTAATGAGGCTTTTGCCCCTCTCGAACTCCCTTTATATAAAGGGCTTCCGAGAGGTCCAAAAACACGATAGTACTTTTCACTCAATACAATAGTACCTTTTACCCTGCACGATAGTGCTTACTGGGCAACACGATACTACTTTTATCAATAACGTACGAAGGGGCGCACGCGATTGTTGCTTCGCTTAGGGAATGTGTCCCAGCGTACAAAAGACGAATACGCATGGATAATACCAGCATTGGAATGATCTCTATCAGAACTTGTGAAATAATAAGTGATGATGGCGAGAGGTGTGCCACCCACTTGTGTAAAGGCACTATTGGCCAAAGCACCATACCAGCCATATTGTTGGTTAGTCTTAATTACTGCAGCTTTATTGCCAAAGCCCAAAGTGGAAAACATCCATTTAAAATCGCTCAATGAAGGGAGATACCATTGCAGCTCAGGTGAGCCGGTATAAGTTACGCCGGAATTATAGTCGGCTGCTACCTTAAATGCCGGGAAATCTGGATTCTTTCCTTTTCTCTTATCTCCGGTAACTGCGTTTGTACTGTAGCTTGGATCATAGGTCTCGTCATAACCGCTAGTAGCCAAGCCATTTAATGCATCGTTTATATTCGGTGTCATATGCGTATTTGTGTCTGTCCAAGTAGTAACATAATTACCCGCACACCATATTATGTCATTTCCTTCGTTAGCATCTTTCAAGGCTAAAGCCATGTGTTGTCCTAGATCTAATATAACAGCAATCGGTATCTTTGGACCATCACCGTAAATGGTTTCGCGGAGGAAACCGGTAGTACCGTCACTCATCAGATAGGTATAGTTAGGTTTGAGCTTAATTTTAACGACATACGATTTACCTGCTTGCATCGAGAGCGTAGCGTTGAGCTGAGGAACCGAGAAGATGCCGATAGGCTTCCAAAAGACAGTGCCGGCAGAGATATTGGTTAGCTTCAGTTTGCTGCTTTCTGTCGTGGGTAAGAAGTAGTGATAATCACTTGTTGAAGTATAGGAATAGTTTTGCCCATAATTCGAAGCCGAGTATTTCGCTTCTGTGCTGGCTGGTGAGTTATTTGTTTCTGTTACCATCGCTCCGTTGGTAGCAGTATAAGACTTTGTCGAGAGATTGTAAGTTACGCTTGTAGGGATCACATTAGCAGCCGTAGTTTCCAACGTGGCGGTAATGTTCTCGGGTATATCCTTCTGACAAACGAACTGGGTACGCAAGCGAGCGCCTACATGTTTCATTGTGAACGTGACTGTCTGGTCAGGATCTTGATTGATAGCCGCGGTTACGGTGCTGATCATCGCCGTTTTGGCTTTTTCACGCGATACGGTCAGATCGTTACCCGAAACTATTACGTCATCATTGAATGCAACAAAGTCATAATTACCGTGAGACAACTTGATACTTTTTTTTGTACCGGCATCGGGTATGAATGTTCCGCCACTAAATGTGCCCTTTATTTCCCCTTTCAACGTGCCACTTTGGTAAGCGCGGATCGTGTAATAGCCAGTGGCAGGACTGGTCGCACCACGTGTTTTCTTAGCGGCAGGCTCATTTTCTACGGTTATTTCAGCCTCGCAATCGCCGAGGTCGACGATTTGAGGTTTATTTGTTGCGGCTGCTCGTGTCAATGTTTCGTCCTCGCCGAAGTCTTCGTTGACGAAACTGAATTGCACCTCTTGTGCCGGTTCTTCTGTCTCACTGATATTATTATCACTGCTGCAACCTGTCGTTGCCAAGAGCATTAAGGCCACGCTTAAAAATAGATATTTCTTCATTGTCATTATCTTTTTTAATTATCAATTATCAACTACTCAAACTCGTACTCTCCACCATCTACTTCTTCATCGGGATCCCATTCTTCTTGCTGTGATCCAGGATGTGGACTAACGGATGTGCAGATGAATTGCTCGGCTTCCGCTTGAATCATTTCACACTCGGGCTTGCTATAAGCCCTACTCTCTAAATAATTTTTGTTCATATTACATTAGTTTTTGAATAAATAACCGTGTTTATTTCCCTTTTTCTACGAGATAAAAGGGTACGAAAAAGCGAACAAAAGGAACTCTGTCGGACCCTTTGTTTATGGGGGAATACGCGCCTTTCACGCGCGCGTACAAGAAAACTAAAAAAATGTTTACTCCGCCAGATGCGAAGTGTGTGTGTGTG
>NZ_CAUTUT010000030.1:0-2818 GCF_963541955.1 Hoylesella pleuritidis
ATACAAGAAATCAGTTCATACAGGGAAGGTAATCGGCTGGAGGCTAAGAAGGCAAAAGGAGGCATCCCTAACTCGATGTGGGAGACATATTCTTCTTTTGCTAATACCGATGGTGGTATTATACTGCTTGGTGTTGACGAAAAGAAAGATGGCTCTTTTGAAGTGTTGGGTGTGCAGAATGCCGACCAAATGCTGAAGGATTTTTGGAATATGGTCAACAACCGCCAGAAAATCAATGTCAATCTTCTTGTTGAAAAGGATGTGACGGTAGAGGACTACGAAGGCAAGAAAATAATCTCTATTCGTGTGCCCCGTGCCGACCGATACCTTCGTCCTGTCTATGTCGGTCAAGATCCGATGTCCGGCTCATACCGGCGCAACGGTGAAGGCGATTACCATTGCTCTCACGAGGAGGTATCGGCCATGTATCGGGATGCTTATCAACTGACCCAAGACCGTAAATTGCTCAAGCACCGCGATATGAAAGTATTCTGCATGGACACAGTACATAGCTATCGGAATATTTTCAATATTTCTCATATCAATCACGTTTGGTCGAAACTGGGTGACGAAGAGTTCCTTGGTAAAATAGGAGCCATTGGTTACGATGCTGATGAGGGTAAGTTTTATCCTACAATGGCAGGATTATTGATGTTTGGGTATGAAAACGAGATTCTCTCAGAATATCCTCAATATTTCCTCGACTATCAAGACCATCGAGATCCGAGCATCCGTTGGGTGGACAGACTGGCTTCTTCATCGGGCGAATGGAGTGGCAATGTATTCGATTTCTTCTTTGCCGTTGCTAACAAACTTAGCCATGATCTTCCTCGTCCTTTCAAGTTGGAGGGAATGATGCGAGTGGATGACACCCCACTTCATAAGGCCGTGCGCGAAGCATTATTGAATACGTTGGTTAATGCCGACTATTATGGCAGACGTGGGGTGGTCATCAAGAAATATCCTGATGGTTACACCTTTGAGAACCCGGGTGATTTCCGAATAGGTATGAAAGAGGCCATGAGTGGTGGCGTTTCCGACCCTCGCAATGCAATTCTTTTTAAGATGTTCGCCCTCATTGACCTTGGAGAACGTGCCGGTAGTGGCATCCCAACCATTATCGATGGCTGGAAATCGGCATACGGTGAACAGCCGACGTGGGAAGACACGCACAACCCAGACCGAACCATTTTGAGACTACATTGCAAAAATCTTTCGGAGGTGTTGTTTGAAAAGGCTTTCGATGATATGATGGAAAATGAGTTAGCTGGCGGTAAAGACCATGACAATACGGCGATAAACGCAGAAACCGGCGATAAAACGGCGATAAAGATAAGTTCCGGCGATAAAACGCCTAATGAACCGGCGATAAAATCAGAAATTGGCGATAAAACCGGCGATAAAATGCAGGTGATATTGGATTATATTGCGAAGAATGGAGAAGTCAAGACATCTGATATAATGCAAGCATTTGGATTGAAGTCATCGCAATCTCGTTATTATCTCAGTACCTTGGTTGAGCAAGGGCGAATTGAGGCGTGTGGAAGTAATAAGAACCGAACCTATAAAGCAATATAATGACACTATACGATTTCTTTCAGGAGAAAATCCTTCCATGGTTTAAGGGTGATTACCAAGAATTCAGTTCCAAAACTGTTGATGGATATTCCCTCTATGTTGCCACATGGGATAAGGAACCGAGACAAGCCATGATTACCACCAATGCACTGGCTCTATTACAGCGCATCTTTGATAGGCACTCTGAATCCACAGGAAACAAAGAAGCCGGTTTACTAAGCTCACAAGTAAGTCGCTGGTACGTGAATGGTTTCACATCTGCCTACAATTACTGTCGCAGATATGACCTTGACCATCCCTTTGAGCATACGAACTTTGCTCAGTGGAGTGTAAAATTGAATTAGTCAGACGATTTGGAGCGTGGTGAATGGAACTTAGATATGTTCCGTAAATACACGATTAATCTTGGGAGACATGAGGGCACATTATTTTATGTTGCTGAGAAAGAAAGTTGTAATGGACAAATGGTAATAGGGCAGAAAGACCAGCTAAAAGATAAAGCGAACAAACTATCACCAATTGTACCTAAAGCAGAAGATGATTATCATTTCCCTGATGGCTTGTTGGAAGAACTTTATAAAAGATTCAACGGAGAAATATTCAAAGACTTAGTCTCACCAGATGAATTCAAAAGTATCATTACACGCAAATCGCATACAAGCCACCTCGTCACATGTTCGCAGAAGAAAATGCTCATGTATAAAATTCTGCATGATCTATCTCTCTTGTTGCCCGAGGATATTCGTACCACTTGGCTCGAAGATATAGCCAAAGAATGTGGCTATAAAGTTGAAAATATTAACAAGAAGTACAAAGGGAGCGATAGCGTGACGGAAGCGTACCATAAAAAGATGGAACAGATTGGGCATCTTTTCAGGAAATATAGTCGTACATGACAATTTTCTATATCTATCCTATACTCAAATAGCGTATCTCCACTTCGGAAATACGCTATTTGTGCGTTTCATACGATACCATGTGATTCCCAAACACGCCCACTTATCCCCACTTATCTGTCGTTGGCCAAAATACAGAGTAAAACCGTACATTGGAAGCTATTGTATATCAGTGGATTATTCACAAAAATATCAAAGGTTACATTTTTCTTTAGGTGCCACTTGCAGCCACTTTTCCACCTGTGATATTTGCAGCATAACTTTTTAATTTCGTGTTATGCAAGGTAATTTCATTATGCTGCAAAAGGAAGACCTCAAGGAGGCCATTGCAGAAGTATTAGAGA